>NZ_JBSGZO010000347.1:0-9309 GCF_053611045.1 Streptomyces sp. NPDC054841
GAGCTGGACCCACCCGTCTCCGCGAGGTCGCCCGGCGGCGGCGTGCTGGGTGCCGGAGCGGGAGTCTCGGAGCTGGGCGGGGTGGTGGACGGGGTGTCCGAAGGCTCCGGCTCCTCCGAGGGCTCCGGCTCCTCCGAGGGCTTCGGGGGCTCCGAAGGCTTCGGGGGCTGCGAGGGCGGCTCGGACTCGCAGACCGGTGAGGTCTTGGTCTCGTCGTGCGAGAACTTCTCGCCGTCGCCCGCCTTCACGATGAGGCGCACCGGCACCTCGGCCGTGTGTGCCGGCAGCTTGAGCGTGTCGTGGAACTCCCGCCCGAACTCCTTGGCGGCCAGCAGGTCCTTGCCGTCGACGGTGATGGTCACCGTGTTGGTGACATCGTCGTTGTATGCCTTGAGATCGACGGTGACTTCGGAGCAGTTCACCGTCCACACGGGAGTGTGGGCCGCTGCCGGAGTGGCGCACAGACCCACTCCGACGAACCCTACGGCCGCACCCGCTATCAGCGCGCCCGAGCGCTTCCACGCACGGGTAGGTACCTTCATCAATCCTCCACGTACATCCATACATTGGATCTGGTGCCGCGCACAGTACTCCCACGTCCCTCGCTCCCCGCAACCCACCCCGCCCCCACTCCTTACGCGCCGGTGAGCAGCATCGCGTGGGCCGGAGGGTGGCCGGGGTCAGCCGCCGGTCTCCGTCGGGGCCGGCGTCGCCAGGTCCGCGGCGGCGTCTGCAGGCTCGGCAGGCTCGGCGGGCGAAACCGTCGTTGTGTAGTCGGACCAGATCCGCGCCGGGAAGACGCTTCCCCGCAGTGAGTCGTCGCCGCCCGTGCCGCCCATGGGCAGCAGAGGTTTGCCGGGCTGGGACCGGAACATCGTCACCGCTGTCGAAAGCTTCTGCGTGTAGCCCGCGAACCACGCGGCCCGCTGTGTGTCGTTGCGGCCTGTGGAGGCCGCCGCGAAGCGGCCCAGCTTCCTCACCGCCGGTACGGCTTCGGTGTTTATTGCCGCGTCCCGGAGGACCGAGGTGACATCGAGCGCCACCGTCCGGTCCATGACACGCCGCCCCGGCGGCCGCTCAAGTCCGCTGACCGGCTCGTTGCCCCGCAGCACTTTGGTCACCGAGTAGGGCTCGTGGCGTACCCCGTCGCTTGCGAACGTCGCGTACGAGCCGGCCACCCGTATCGCGCTCGGCGAGGAGGTACCGAGGGGGAACTCCTTGTTGCGGGGGGCCATGCTGCTCTTGAGCATTCCGGCTGCCACGGCCATGTTCTCGACCCGCTGCAGACCCGTGTCCGCGCCCAGTTGCAGGAACGTTGTGTTGGCGGAGGTCACCATCGCCCCGCGCAAGGTGGTGTAGCGGGCGGAGGAGACCAGGGGGGACACGAAGTTGTCCGGTCCGCGCACCGGTGGCAGCCCTGTGGACAGTGTGCCGGTCTCGTCGTAGAAGCTCTCGGTGGTCACGATCTGTGCGGAGCCGTCCTCGGCCACAACGCCGTTCTGGAGCGCGCTGGCGAGTACGAACGGCTTGAAGACCGAACCCGCGGGGACACCCGAAGTGTCGGCGTTGTTGGTGAAGTGCTGGGTAGCGTCGGCGCCCCCGTAGATCGCGACGATGGCCCCGTCGTCCGGCCGCACGGACGCCGCGCCGACCTCGACGTGCCGGTCCTCCTTGCGGGTCTTCGGGTCGATGTGCTTGGCGAGGACACCCTTGACGGAACGTTCGAGCTGGGCCACCGCGTTCTTGTCGAACGTGGTGTGGATCTGGTAGCCGCCCCGGTCGAGGTCGGCGTCGGTGAGGCTGGAGTTCTTCTTGACGTACCGCTTGGCAAGGTCGACGAGGTAGCCGGTCTGGCCGCTCAGATTCGTGGACATGGACTGCTTGCGGGGCTCGGGGAACGTCGTGTACTTCGCGCGCTCCTGCTCCTTCATCATGCCCAGGTCGACCTGGCGGTCCAGAATCCAGGACCAGCGCTCGACCGCACGCTTCCGGTTGCCCGCGCCGACCGCGGGATCGTATTCGTTGCCGCCCTTCAGCAGTGCGGCGAGAAAGGCGCCCTGGCTGGGATTCAGCTTGTCGACGCCGACTCCGTAGTAGGCGTTGGACGCGGCCTGGATACCGTAGGCGCCGCGGCCGAACCAACTGGTGTTGAGGTAGCCCTGGAGGATCTCGTCCTTCGACTTCTGGCTGTCCATCTTCAGCGCGATGCAGAACTCCTGCACCTTGCGGGAGAGTGTCTGCTCCTGAGACAGATACGTGTTCTTCACGTACTGCTGGGTGATGGTGGAGCCGCCCTGGGTCTCCTGGCCCCGGGCCATGTTGGTGACGGCACGGGCCAGACCGGTGAACGAGACACCGGAGTCGGTGTAGAAGCCGGCGTTCTCCGCCGCTATCGCGGCATTGCGGACCGGGACGGGTACCGTGGACAGTGGCACGTTCTGCCGGTTCACCGCGCCCACGCTCACCATCTGGCTGCCGTCGGACCAGTAGTAGACATTGGCCTCCTGGCGCGCCGCGGCCCGCTCGTTGGGAATGTCGACATAGGCGTAGACGAGGGCGAACAGCCCCAGCAGAGCGCCGAAGAGAGTCACGAAGGTGCCGAGCAGCAGCCGCCACGACGGGAGCCAGCGGCGGACCCCGCGTCTGCCCCGCCGGGGATAGTCGATCAGACGCGGGCGCTTGGCGGCCCGCCTGCGGCGTGAACGGGATGGCGGCGTCTCTTCGCTCATGGTGCGGCTGCTCCTCGGTCATGCCCCGCGCGCACCATCGGCGCGACGCGGATCTCTCCGAGCAATACGCACCGCGGCTCCGTCACGTTGTCTCACTTCTGTGTGAAAGAAAGCACGCCGCCGGCAGGGAACCCGACAGCGGCGATTCGCCTCTCACCGCTACGCACCCATCAACGCACCACAACCCGTCAACCCGTCAACCCGTCAACCCGTGGACACACCAACGCACCAACGCACCAACGCACCCGCATACCCGACACACTGCGCCCGTGGACCGGGCCGGCCGTGTCAACGATCAAGGTCCCTACCGATGTACAGCTCGGCAAAAGCCTCCGCAGCGGCGGGCGATTCGAAGAGCCGCCGCAGCCGGGCCGTCGCACACCCCGCCCGGTAGGGGTCACCCGAAGAGGGCCCGTGCAGCACTTCCGAGAGCCATTGCGAGAACTCCTGGTACTGCCATGCGCGCCGCAGGCAGGCCGCCGAGTAGCCGCGCAGGCCGCTGTCGTCGCCGTCACGGAGCGAGGCCACGAGTGCGTCGCCGAGCAGCATCGCGTCGTGCAGTGCGAGGTTCATGCCTTTCGCGGCGATCGGCGCGGAGAGGTGGGCGGCGTCGCCCGCCAGGCAGAGCCGTCCGTAGGCCATGGGCTCCACGACGTAGTTGTGCATGTCCAGCACTCGTTTCTCGATCAGCCGGCCCTCGGTGAGCGGCGGCGCCCCGTCCGCCGCCAGCCGGGCGCGTAGCTCGGCCCACACCCGCTCGTGCGGCCAGTTCTCCGGGTCGTCGCCGGGCGGGCATTCGAGGTAGTAGCGGGTGACCTGCGGGCTTCGGGCCATATGGCCGGCGAAGCCGCGTGGATGGACACCGAAGACGACGCAGTCACTGGACGGCGGCGCCTCGGCGAGGAGAGCCAGCCAGCCGACGCCGTAGTCATGCCGGGCGAGGGTCGCGTGCTGCGGCGGCAAGCAGGTGCGCGTCACGCCGCGTGCGCCGTCGCAGCCCGCGACGACATCGCAGTCGATCGATACCCGCTCGCCCGACTCCGGGTCGGTGTACGACACCGAGGGCCGCTCCGTATCGATGGCGTGCAGCTCCACATCGCGTACGCCGAAGCGGACGTCGCCGCCCGCGTCGTCCGCGTACGCCCGGACCAGATCCTTCACCAGCAGCGGCTGCGGATAGACGAAGTGACGGCGTCCCGTCAGCTCGGCGTACCCGAACCGATGCCGCTCGCCCATGAACCGGACTTCGAACTCGCTGTGCGTCTGGGCGTGTTCCAGCAACCGGTCGGCGAGACCACGCCGTTCAAGGGCACGCACCGCCCACTCCTCGATGAAGCCCGCGCGGGGCCGCTGCTCTATGAAGTCTCTGCTCTCCGTCTCCAGCAGCACACAGTCCACGGACTCGGCACGCAGAATGTTGGCGACTGTGAGACCGGCGGGGCCCGCACCCACGACGACCACGCGGGTGCGCTGCTTCGTGACGGGGGTGGAGGGTGAGGAGGCGTCAGTCATCCGGGCATTATGGCCCCCGGGCCGGGCTCCTGCTCATGTGCGAGTGCGGGAACCCGGCCCGGCGGAGGAGCGGTGGTGGTGCGATGTCAGGCCGTGCGCACCCTGACCGTGTGGGTGGCGCCGTAACTGCTGCTGAGATCGCCGAAGGTTACGGTGAGGGCGGAGCCGGTCCCGGTCGCGGTGACGGAAGGCGCCGTGTAGAGCACCGATGCGACCCGGCGCTTCCAGGTGAGACTGAGACCCTGGACGCTGTGCCAGGGGTCGGCGACCGAAGTGGTCGCCGTACCGTCGCTGCGTTCACGGATCTGCACGCTCACGGGTGCGCTCGCCGTGACCTTGCCGACCGTGCCGGCACTCCAGAAGTTGATGCCGGTGAAGCCGCGCGAAGGGACGCGGACTGCCTGCTGGCCGGCGTCGTTGGCGAGGATCTGCAGCCCGTCGCCGTCCATGGCCCGTGCCGCGGTGCGCAGCTCGCTCGCCCCGGGCGTCCTGATCGGTGTCGGGGGCCGGGTCGGCGAGGCCGAGTGTGAGGACGTACACCCGCCGCCCCACCGCCCACCGCTTCACCGCTCGCCGCCCCGCCGGCCTGGAGAGCCTCGACCCAACGGTCGAGCCCGATCCGAACGGTCGAGGCCGCAACGGGCGCTCGACCGCTCACGATCGGTCCCCAGGGGCGGGGCGGAGCGGGGCTGCGCAACCGGGTCGGTGCCGGTGGAAGTACGGACTCCTGCCGGTGCGCGGAGCAGCCTTATGCCGCTTTCGGGCTGGGGCTGGTGATCCAGCGCAGGATCGTCGCGATCGTCGTGTCGTCGAGCGCGCTCAGGACTTTGATGGCGTCGAGGTCGCCCGGGAGCGGCGCGACTCCTGTCCGCGTCAGAGCGACGTGCAGATCCAGGCGGCGCCGGTCGGGCGCTGCCAGCGCGAGGGGCACTCGCCGGCTCGGGTCGGGCGGCGGCAGAAGCTCGTCCTCGCCCGTCGTCACCGCGCTGTGAAGCCAGTCGCCGTCGCAGTCGCGCGTGCCGGGGAATCGGTAGGGATCCATCCCGGTCTCCGGCAGCACCGACGACATCGCGAGAAGGGGCTCAGCATTCATGGAAGCCTCCCAGGTTGTGTCACTGACACCACACAAGGCGCACCGGAGCCCCGGCTGGTTGCACTCCGGAACACACCTCACCCGAACACCGTAAAAGGCATGTCGTCACACCATTCCCGCCGCGCCCCGGACGGTCCACGGAAACGAGACGCACCCCGAGCGAGGGCTACGGGGGCGGCAGGACAGCGGGGTCCTCGTACCAGCGGTTCAGCGCGTCGTCCCAATGGCGGAGCCTCCGAAGACCTCGGAGCAGGAAGAGATCCGGGGTGTCGCACGTGTACGAGATCTTCGGTCACTCGGTGCACCTGGTGGCGGACCTCTGGGGCTCCGGCCGTTCATGTCCGCGTGCGCTCTCCCCTTCCCATCAGCTGGTTGAGGGGGCCGTCGTTCAGCGTGGCCCGCTGGTCCGTCACGACCGGGAGGTCGGAGAGCGTCTCGGCTTCGACGAGTCCGGACTGGGCGAGGACCGAGGCCTGGTCCCAGTAGATGTGTTCGCTCGAGATCAGCGGCCCGTCGAAGGACACGACGGCGATGACCGCGATGCTGATGGGCCGGCCGGTCGGGGGGATCGCCGGCAGGATCCAGGGCACCGGGATGTCGTGGGTGAACGAGACGAGCATTTCGTCGACGATGCGGTCGCGGCCCGTCGTGCGGGTCAGCGGTGTGATCGTGAAGTCCTGTGGGTTGTGTCCGACGAACCACCGCCGGTAGAAGTCGCGTACGGCCGCCCGGCCGCGGGCGCCCATGGCTGTGGGGACGTGAAGCACGACTGGGCTGTCGGTCATCGTGGACATCGTCGTCTCGACGTCGAGCGTGCTGAACTCGCTGCTGGTGTGGAGCTCCCAGACGCGTTCCAGCTCCGCGGGATCAGGGGCGGTGGTCATCGGCGGCCTCCTCGGGCTTCCATCCCCAAGCGGTGATCATTCCTGGTGAGAGCGCGGCGCAGTCGGGCGAGTCGAGCCGGCGAATCGCCTCGTCGATCGTCGCGTCGTCGACCAGGCCGGTGGCCACGATCCGCTCCCGTGCCCGGTCCCAAGTCCCGGCCCAGAAGCGGCTGATGGGGCTGCCCGGCAGCAGCGGAGGCACATGGATCTCGGCGGCCACGGGTGCGAGGCCCGCTGCCCGCAGGAGCCTCGGGTAGTCCGGCACCCAGGAGATGTCGGTGCCGATGGAGTCCCGCAGTCCCTGCCACATCGCCAGCATCACCCGGGTGTACGGGGTGTCGGCGGACGCGGCGGTGGTGGTGAGGTCGATCGCGTCGCTGAGGACCAGCACACCGCCGGGGGCGACCAGGCCGGCGAGCCTGCTGATCATGTGGTGCCAGGAGGGCAGGTGCATGAGGACGAATCGTGCGTGGACCAGCTGGAATCGGCCGGGATCGAAGTCCGGGTCGGTGATGTCCGCCTCGAGGGCGGTGAGCCCGGGCAGGGGGCGATCGGTGAGAAAGCGTACGTCGCGGTCGACGGCGAGCACGGCCGCGACATGAGCCTGGCTCAGGAGGCGGCGAGCGACCGTGCCGGTTCCGGCACCCACGTCCAGGCAGCGCCAGCCGGGGCCGGCACCCAGCAGCGTCAGCCGTGTCAGGGTGATGTCGTCGTAGGTGAGGGCGCCGAGGTCGATGCGGTCGTCCTCGCCCGGCTGCTCCGGACGGAACACCGCCTCGCCGTAGCGGCCTTCGCGACCTGTGTCACCGCCTGTGCCGCCTGTGCCGCCCATCCCGTCAACGCCGTCCATCCCGTACACGCCGTCAATGCCGTCAGTGCCGTCAGTGCCGTCCAGTGAAATGGTCACTTTCCGCGGGGAGCAGCGGCGGCAAGGAACTCGCCGATGGCCCGGGGGGCGGCGCCCGGATGTCTGATCCAGGGCCGCCGTCCCGTCGATCCTGGACCCGCCGGGCCACGCGCGGCCGAGGCGCGCCGAGCGGCGGGCGTCCGGGTCCCCCGGTTGCCGTTCAGCCGCGCCGGGTTCCCGTTGCGCGCCCCGCCCCGGCCATGGACGCCGGGCTCATGGCGGGCTCAGCCGTAGCGGAGGAAGATCTCCTCGAGGTAGTCCTCCAGCCGCCGGGTGAGCAGTGCGGGAGTCAGGTCCAGGCGCCCCAGTTCGCGCCAGGGCACCGCGACCTTCTCGGCGTCCGGGGCGAAGGCGAGCGCGTCCAGGACTCGCCAGTACAGGTGGGCGGCGGGATCGTCGGTCAGCCGGCCGCCTGCGGCGAGGTAGTGGTCGGCCAGGCGCATCGCCGCGCGGGGGCCGTGCAGGAGGGCGAGGGCGGTGGAGCAGTGGGCCACGTCGAGGTCGGCGGGGCCCCAGGACGTCTCCACCCAGTCGACGACGCCGGAGATCGCGAGTCCGTCGACGTCCTGGGTGAACAGCACGTTGCCGGGGTGGAAGTCGCGGTGCAGGAAGCAGCCGGTGAAGGACGGAGGGTCGTCGCGGATGAGGTCCACGGCGCGCTGCCACAGCTCCGGCCGGCCGGTGGCGTCAGGGATCCGTACGCGGTCCGGCGCGGTCCACGCCTGGTACGCGCGGGGGCGGGCGTCGGCCGGGACGCGTACCCGGTGGATGGCGACCAGCTGGCGGGCCAGGAGTTCGATACGCCGGCCGGCGCCCTCGTCGTCGAGTCGTACGGTGCCGGGCAGCAGCGACATCAGCAGCGAGGGATGGTCGCAGTGCGCCGCCGTCGCGTCGAGTGCGAGGAGTACGGCCGCGGGCACCTCGGTGTTCCCGAGCAGGCGCAGCACATCCGCCTCGCGGGTCAGGAGTCCTTCGGCGTGGTGCAGGAAGAACGGCTTGACGAAGGACCGCAGGACCAGCCAGTGGGGGTCGCCCCCTCCTGTGACGCGCAGTCTTCGCATGTCGGAGGTCCAGCCGCCACGCAACCGTTCCGCGGTGTCGACGCGGGCTTGTGGGTGCAGGTTCTTCTCCACCCAGGCCCGGGTGGAGGACCATCCCCGGTCGTCGATGTCCGCTCCGTTCGCCTGTGCGGGCTGCCGCTGGGTCATGCGGGGAGCCTACGACCTGCCCGTCGGATCCTGCTGAGCCCTACTGGTTGTCGTGCAGCGGTTCATGCGGCAGTTGGCCGGCGGGGCCGACGATCCTGGGCTCGGCGAAGTCCGAGTTGTCGATGACGACATCCATCATGCGCAGCGGGTCGACTTCGTCGAGATAGATGTGTTCCGCGACCAGGTACCGGTTGCGGTGGATCGACTCGGCCTCGGACCCGGCCCACCCGTCCCCGTCCCGTTCGGCGCCGCGCCGGACGGACAGTTCCGCGTCCACGTCGAGCCAGATGCGGAAGTCCCAGTAGCCGTTGATCTCCGGGCGGAACGCGAAGATGCCGTCCACGATCAGTACGGCGTCCGCGGCCACCGGTGTCTTCGTCGAGGAGTGGTCCCGCTGGGTCAGCGGGTCGATGCTGCACAGGGCGCAGGACTCCGCCTCCCGCGAGCGGCACGGATCGAGCAGCAGCCGTCTGGCCGCTTCGTAGTCGTAGGCGTTGCGGTAGTAGCCCTCGCCCGACTCCCGGTCGTACAGGTACCGGTCCTTCCACGGATTCTTGAAGTCGTCCAGGGAGGCGCGCAGTACGGGGCGCCCGGCCGCGCTGATGCCTGCGGCCAGTTCGTGTCCGAAGCTCGTCTTGCCCGCGGCGGTGAAGCCGTCGATGCCCACGAGCAGACGGCCGCCGCCCAGGGCCAGGACACGCTTGGCGACCTGTTCCACGAGCGCCTCGCGCTCGGGCGACGCCGGAGCGGGGCACGGCTGCTGCCAGGTCGAGACCGAGTGGTGCACTGCTGCTTCCTGCGACGTCATTGGGCAAACGTATCTTCGCCTTTCACCTGCGGGAAGTCTGCGTCGACCGGACCGGTTCGCGATCTTTCGCGTGACTGTCCGGGTGGCTACGATCATCAGTGGCGGTGCCGTCCACCGTCACCTGCGCCCATGGAGGTCAACCATGTCCAGGACTGCCGGCAGCCATCG
>NZ_JBSGZO010000348.1:0-9289 GCF_053611045.1 Streptomyces sp. NPDC054841
GACCTGGTGTCTCCCGCCCCTCCCTCATGTGCTCCCTCGGGCGCCTAGGGTGCGTCCTCGCCCTCGATGCCCAGACCGGGCAGCAGGCCCGGCAGCAGCGGCGGGATGGTCACATCCGGCACGGGATCCGTCATGCCCGTACCCCCGCCGGAGGGGGATGGCGTCGCGCTGTTCTGCGGGGGGGTGAGCAGTCCGCCCGTGTTGCCCCCGAGCAGGCCGTCGTCCGCCGTCGTGCCCGAGCCCGACGGCTGGGGCCGGTTGTCACCGTCGGTCTGGCCCGTGGAGGGCAAGGACGGCGACGGGCGGTACGTACCGGACGTACCCGAGGAGTCCTGGGGGGACGGTCCGGAATGCTGGGATCCGCCGTCCTCCGTCTCGGGTGCGCGGGGCAGCAGCGACTGGAGCGGCCCGACCTCTTGGTCTATGGCGTCGAGGACCGAGCTCACTTCGTCGCCGACGTCGGTCAGCTGTGCGGGCAGGCGGTCCCGCAGCCCGTTCCACGTTTGGCGGTGGGAGCGGGAGAAGGAGGACAGCGTCGCGATGGGGCCGAGCGAGCCGTCCCGTTCGTACGCCCGGTGAAGGAGCCGGTGGCCTTCGGAGACGTCGTGGTGCATGCCGCTCAGGGCGCGCCTGACCTCGCCCAGGGACTCGTGGTCCAGCTCGCCGGCCCGGCCGCGCTCCATCAGACGGCGGGCTTCGTTGAGCCTGGTCGAGGCCTGGTCGAGGTAGAGCTCGCCGCGGTCCGCGTCATCGTCGGCCATGCCGAGCTTGATGTCCTCCATGCCCCGCTTGAGCCCGTAGAGCGAGTCACCGGGTAGGGCGTCGGCACTGGCACCGGCCACCCCGCTGAGCGCTCCTGCGGCCACACCGACGGTGAGCCCGCCGGCTGCGAGGCCCTTGGACCAGCGGGAGCGCGGGCGCAGTTTCCTGAGCGGGGAGGCCCGATGGGCACCGCGGCCGGAAGTCCGCTGCCCCGGCACGGTGCGGCCCGAGGACGCGCCACCCTCCGCGAGCATCGCTTCCATGGCGGCCACGAGCTGAGCTCGCTGCACCACCTTGACCTCGGGATCCAACTGGGGTTTCGGCAGTTCCCCGAGGCCGTTCGCCAAGGCCAACAGCCGCCCGTGCTCGGCCGGTTCGGCCGAATCCTCGGGCAGCTCGGCCGCCGTGCCCTGAAGCGTCTGATCCTCAAGGGCCTGGGCGAAGGCGTTCGCCCGCCGGTGCGCCGAAACGTTCGCGATCACTGGCGGCACCTCCTCTCGTCATGACGGTCGACTCCCCGGGGGGTCCGGAAGGTTGCACGCCTTGAGCACATCCACACGAATGAGTGAGTGGCTGCGGGCATGGCGTGACCGCAGGGAGCCTGCATCCCGCACAACGAGCGGCTCGGCAGTTGGGTTACGCGCGGAGGATGATCGGACCAGTGCGTCATCAGGCGCTCACGGATGGTGAGTTGAGGTGGACGGGGCCGGGGACTGGGCGAGTGGGGGGAGGCGCGTGGGGGGCGTGGGGAATGTGAGGCGTAGGGGGGAGGAGGGGGAAGAGGCGGGCGGTCAGCGGGCGTCTTCGGGGAGGAGTCGGGCCAGGGTGCGGACGGCACGGTACTGGAGGGTCTTGATCGCGCCCTCGTTCTTGCCCATCACCCGCGCGGTTTCGGCGACCGACAGGCCCTGCAGGAAGCGCAGGGTCACGCACTCCTGCTGCTGGGGATTGAGCTTGCGGACAGCCTCCAGCAGTGCGGCGTTCGAGAGGGATTCGAGCACCGAGTCCTCGGGGCTGCGCTCGACCTCATTGGCATCGAGCATCTCGCCGGTGGTCACTTCCAGTCGGAAGCGGCTCGATTTGAAGTGGTCGGCGACCAGGTTGCGGGCGATCGTGACCAGCCAGGCGCCGAAGTCGCGGCCTTGCCAGGTGAAGGTGGAGATACGGCGCAGTGCGCGGAGGAACGTCTCGCTGGTGAGGTCCTCCGCGGTCGCCTTCCCGCCCACGCGGTAGTAGATGTAGCGATAGACCGTGTCGCTGTACTGGTCGTACAGCCGGCCGAAGGCCTCGGCCTCGCCGGCCTGGGCGCGCTCGACGAGCTCCATCATGCGCGCGCTGTCGCTGTCGGCGCTGGGCCGGCGGGCCGTGGTCGAGGCGCCGGCGCCGCCCCGGCTGCCCCGTCTGCCCACCTCCCGCCCGTCACCCGACCGCCGTCCCGCAACGACTCCGCTGCGCGTCGGCCCCTTCTCGAGGCCGTCGGCCAGGGCGTAGCAGGGGCCGGCAGGGCCGAGGGCGGCAGGGCTCGGCGCGGCGAAAGCGGGGACGGCGTACGCGGTGGGGACGAAGCCGCGCAAGTGGTCGAGGACCGTTGCGCGCAGCGTAGCCAGGCCCGAGGCGTCAACCCCGACGTGTGGGTACACGGGACTCCCAGAGGCAGAGCTTCCATCACGTGCAGTACGGGACCGTTCACCCGTCGTGGCGACGTGTGGGGTCCTTATTGCGTCTGAGGAGAATAACGCTTCGTACAGGCAGCGCTACACCCAGTTGCCCAAATCACCGATTACGTCGCTTCTGTTGCAGCAAAGCGACACATCCAGTCGCAGATTGTGATCGCTTATTGATCGGATTACTTCGTGATCTGCTGCGGCGCGTGATGGGTTGTGCTCAAGTGGCGGCAACGGGACTGGCGGGGCGCATGGGCGGGTAAGAGGGCCGGAATGGCGCATGCCGGACACCGGCGCCAGGTTCCTGGCACCGGTGTGGTCGAACAGGTGTCCGCTTATGTGCGGTTGCGGCGGTGTTGTGGTCGTGGTCCGCGTGCGCCGCCGCGTCAGCGGCGGCGGCGGTGCAGGGCGACGGCCGCCGCCGTGCCGCCCGCGATCGCCCCGACTCCCGCCGCGGCCGGGATGCCCACCTTGGCTGCCTTGCGGCCGGTGCGGTAGTCGCGCAGCCGCCAGTCGCGCTCGCGCGCGTGCTTGCGCAGCTTGGTGTCCGGGTTGATGGCGTACGGGTGCCCGACGAGAGAGAGCATCGGGATGTCGTTGTGCGAGTCGCTGTACGCCGCACAGCGGCCCAGCTCCAGGTCCTCGGCGGCTGCCAGGGCCCGTACCGCTTCCGCCTTCGCCGGGCCGTGCAGCGGCTCGCCCACGAGCTTTCCGGTGTAGACGCCGTCCACGGACTCGGCGACCGTGCCGAGCGCGCCGGTCAGGCCGAGGCGGCGGGCGATGATCGTCGCGGTCTCCACCGGCGCGGCGGTGACCAGCCAGACCTTCTGGCCCGCGTCGAGGTGAGCCTGGGCCAGGGCACGGGTGCCGGGCCAGATGCGGTCCGCCATGTACTCGTCGTAGATCTCCTCGCCGATCGACATCAGCTCGGAGACGCGATGGCCCTTGACGATGGACAGCGCGGACTCGCGTACGTCCTGCATATGGTCGGGGTCCTCGACCCCGGCGAGCCGGAACCAG
Organism: Streptomyces sp. NPDC054841; assembly: GCF_053611045.1. Taxonomy (NCBI): domain Bacteria; kingdom Bacillati; phylum Actinomycetota; class Actinomycetes; order Kitasatosporales; family Streptomycetaceae; genus Streptomyces; species Streptomyces sp. NPDC054841. The sequence goes on from NZ_JBSGZO010000348.1 coordinate 3,447, forward strand.
GTCTGCTGCCAGGCGAATCTCGCCAGCTCGCGGCGCTGGAAGAACTTCCGCTTGTACAGGCCGCGCCCGAAGTGGAAGATCGCGGCGCCCTGCATCACGGTGTTGTCGAGGTCGAAGAAGGCTGCGGCGCGGACGTCCCCGACGACGGGGAAGTCCGGCTCGGCCGGCCTGGCGCCTGCCGGCTCCGCCGTCTCCGCGGATTCCGCTTCGTACTGTTGCGAGGTCTTGCGCGCTGCCTCGGCGGCGGCCTCGCCTGCGAGGACGCTCCGTGCGGTCGCGGAGCGCCTACGGGGGGTGAGCCATCCCAGTGCGGCCATGTCGTGAGCATAGCCAGTCTGTTCGGGACTTCCTGACTCGCCGGGATGCGAAGGCGTGAACTCTCCGGGGCCGGATTGTTAAACGGACCATTCGGGCGTGTGGCGGGCAGGCGGAGAATGGGCGTCATGAGTCCTCTGCTGCGGCGTGCGAAGAAGAAGGCGGGCGAACGGGTCGTGACCCTGATCGGGAAGCCCGGGTGCCATCTCTGTGACGATGCGAGGTCCGTGATCCAGGAGGTGTGCGCGGAGACCGGCGCGGCCTGGGAGGAGAAGGACATCACGCAGGACGAGGAGCTGCACCGGGAGTACTGGGAGCAGATTCCGGTCGTCCTGGTGGACGGGGAGCAGCACACGTTCTGGCGGGTGGACGCCGGGCGGCTCCGCCGCGAACTGGGGGCGTGACCCGAAAGGCGGTTACCATCGTGGGCGATTTGTTGGGGTCTCGGGGGCGTGGCCGTAAGGAGTGTGTACCGCTTTGCCCCCTTCGGGTTTTCAACGGACACGAGGCGTCCGCGGTTCCGGAACCGCGCGATCGGCTCGCGTGACCCCGGTCACTTTGCACGGACAAAGCGGACACCATCTTTGTGCACGCGTTCACAAAGACATAGCCTGCATTCGACGGGGCGGCCATGGGACGTACGGCCGCCTGCAGCCTCGCTCATCCCGCAGGAGCACCGTGGCAACTGGCCGAACTCACCGACCGGCGACTCGCAGCCGAGGAATCCCCGAGGCCACCGTCGCTCGGCTTCCGCTGTATCTGCGCGCCCTGACCGCGCTGTCGGAGCGCTCAGTGCCGACGGTCTCGTCGGAGGAGCTCGCGGCGGCGGCGGGTGTGAACTCCGCGAAGCTCCGCAAGGACTTCTCGTACCTCGGCTCCTACGGGACCAGGGGCGTCGGCTACGACGTCGAGTACCTCGTCTACCAGATCTCGCGCGAGCTCGGCCTCACCCAGGACTGGCCGGTTGTGATCGTCGGTATCGGTAACCTCGGCGCCGCGCTCGCCAACTACGGAGGCTTCGCCTCCCGTGGCTTCCGGGTCGCCGCGCTGATCGACGCCGACCCGGCGATGGCCGGTAAGCCGGTCGCCGGGATCCCCGTCCAGCACACCGACGAGCTGGAGAAGATCATCTCGGACAACGGCGTCTCCATCGGGGTCATCGCGACGCCCGCGGGCGCCGCCCAGCAGGTGTGCGACCGGCTGGTCGCCGCCGGCGTCACGTCCATCCTCAACTTCGCGCCCACCGTCCTCTCGGTGCCGGACGGCGTGGACGTACGCAAGGTCGACCTCTCGATCGAGCTGCAGATCCTCGCCTTCCACGAGCAGCGCAAGGCCGGCGAGGAGACCGAGGCCGAGGTTGAGGCCGAGGTCGGGGCCGAGGTCGAGGCCGCTGTGCCGCCCGTCGCCTCGCGCGGAGCCACAGGCGCGGCCGCCGGCCGGAAGGGACCCGACGGGGACGTACCCGCCGTGATGCCGGCATGAGCCTCCTGGTCGTCGGACTCAGTCACCGCAGCGCTCCGGTCAGTGTGCTGGAGAGGGCCTCGCTGACCTCGGACACGCAGGGCAAGCTGCTGCAGGACACGCTCGCCGCGGAGCCCGCGGTGGAAGCGGCCGTCCTCGCCACCTGCAACCGCATCGAGCTCTACGCCGACGTGGACAAGTTCCACGCCGGTGTCGCCGAGCTGTCCACCCTGCTCTCCCAGCACAGTGGTGTGGGGCTCGAGGAACTCACCCCTTATCTCTATGTGCACTACGAGGACAGGGCCGTCCACCACCTCTTCTCGGTGGCCTGCGGGCTGGACTCGATGGTCGTCGGCGAGGGCCAGATCCTCGGCCAGATCAAGGACTCCCTCGCGCTCGGCCAGGAGCTGCACACCGCCGGCCGGCTGCTGAACGACCTGTTCCAGCAGTCGCTGCGGGTCGGCAAGCGCGCCCACAGCGAGACCGGGATCGACCGGGCCGGGCAGTCGCTCGTCACCTTCGGACTGGAGCAGCTGTCCGAAGGCACCCCGGTGGACGACTGGGCGCGCGGCAAGCGGGCGCTCGTCATCGGTGCCGGCTCGATGTCCTCGCTCGCCGCCGCCACCCTGGCGCGGGCCGGGGTCGCCGAGATCGTCATCGCCAACCGCACGCAGGAGCGTGCCGAGCGGCTCGTGCAGATCCTCACCGAGCCGGGCGGTACGGGCGTGCGCGCCCGAGCAGTCGAAATGGCCTCTGTCGGCGCAGAGTTGACACGTGCCGACGTCGTCGTCTCCTGCACCGGGGCGACCGGGCTCGTGCTGAAGGCCGACGCCGTCGCCGCGGCGCTGCAGGGACGCGAGAGCACGCCGGCGCTGCTCGACCTCGCCATGCCCCGCGACATCGACGCCGCCGTGCACGGCCTCGACGGGGTCCGGTTCGTGGACATCGAGTCGCTCGCCGAGGCCTCCGCGGACGCCCCGATGGCTGCCGACGTCGACCAGGTGCGCACCATCGTCGCCGACGAGGTCGCCGCCTTCGGCGCCGCCCAGCGCGCAGCGCACATCACGCCGACCGTGGTCGCCCTGCGCACCATGGCCGCCGATGTGGTGGCCGGCGAGGTCGCCCGGCTGGAGGGCCGGCTGCCTGATCTCGACGAGAAGCAGCGCGCCGAGATCACCCAGACCGTGCGCCGCGTCGTCGACAAGCTCCTCCACGCGCCCACCGTGCGGATCAAGCAGCTCGCCGCCGAGCCCGGTGGCGCCGGCTACGCGGACGCGCTGCGCACACTCTTCGACCTCGACCCGGAGACGGTCGCCTCCGTCAGCCGGGCCGACGTGAACGACGCAGATCTCAAGAACCGAGGGCGAGTATGACCGAGAGGGCTTTGGGTACCGACCGGCCCCTACGGCTCGGAACCAGGCGCAGCAAACTCGCGATGGCCCAGTCCGGGCAGGTCGCGGAAGCGGTGCGGCAGCTGACCGGCCGCCCCGTCGAGCTCGTCGAGATCACCACGTACGGCGACACCTCCCGTGAGCACCTGGCGCAGATCGGCGGCACCGGCGTGTTCGTCACCGCGCTGCGCGACGCGCTGCTCGCCGGTGAGGTCGACTTCGCGGTGCACTCGCTGAAGGACCTGCCGACCACACAGCCGGACGACCTGGTGCTGGCCGCGATCCCGCGGCGCGAGGACCCGCGCGACGTCCTGGTGGCGCGCGACGGGCTGACCCTTGACCAGCTGCCCCGGGGAGCCCGGGTCGGCACCGGCTCGCCGCGCCGGATGGCGCAGCTGAACGCGTACGCGCGTTCGCACGGGCTGGACATCGAGACCGTGCCGATCCGCGGGAACATCGACACCCGCGTCGGTTTCGTACGGAACGGGGAACTGGACGCGGTGGTTCTCGCCGCGGCCGGCCTGAACCGTATCGGGCGGATCAACGAGGTGACCGACTTCCTGTCGGTCGACTCGATCCTGCCCGCCCCCGGCCAGGGGGCCCTGGCAGTCGAGTGCCTGTCGGCGAACGCCGATCTCGCTGCCGCGCTCGCCGAGCTCGACGACCCGTACACCCGGGCCGCCGTGACCGCCGAGCGATCCCTGCTCGCTGCCCTGGAGGCCGGCTGCAGTGCACCTGTGGGTGCGCTGGCCGACCTGCCGGCCGACGGCCAGGTTGTTCATGAGATGCGCCTGCGGGGTGTCGTCGGCACGACCGACGGTTCCACGCTGGTGCATCTGTCCACCACCGGTCCCGTACCCACGTCGCACGACGACGCGGTGGCACTCGGTCGCGAACTCGCGTCCGAGATGCTCGCCAAGGGTGCGGCCGGTCTTATGGGGGAGCGAGCACTTTGAGCCCCACCACCTCGAACCTTCCGGCCGTTCCCGCACACGGGCACGTCACCTTCCTCGGCGCCGGTCCCGGTGACCCGGGTCTGCTGACGCTGCGCGCCGTGGAGGCGCTGGCGCGCGCGGACGTACTGATCGCCGAGCCCGATGTCCTCGACGTCGTTCGCGGCCATGCGCGCACCGGAGTGAGCACGCCTGAACTGACGGTTGTTGACGATGCGTCAACGGCCGTCGGGGTCCCCGTGTTGAGGGATGCGGCCAATCTTGTCATGGAGGCCGCGCGGAGCGGCAAGCGGGTCGTCCGTGCGGTGAGCGGCGACCCCGGGCTCGACGGCGACGCGGGCACGGAGATGCTCGCCTGCGCGGCCGAGGCCATCCCGTTCGAGGTCGTGCCGGGTGTCGCGACGGCGGTGGGCGTGCCTGCGTACGCCGGTGTCCCGCTGCGCGACGCACAGGGGACGGACGTGCGGTTCATCGACGCCCGTACCGCGGACAGCCGTTGCTGGACCGAGGTAGGCGCGTCGGACGGGACCGTCGTCGTGTCCACGACGCTGGACGCGGTGGCGTCCGCCGCGGGCGAACTGGTGACCGCAGGGCGCAAGCCCGACACCCCGCTGACGGTGACGGTCGCCGGTACGACGACACGGCAGCGGACGTGGACGGCCACGCTCGGGACGATCGCCCAGCTCTTCAAGCAGACGAAGGTGCTGCCGTCGCCGGAGGGCCACCGGCCCGTCATAGCCGTGGTCGGTGAGCGCAGCGCCGCCGCCCAGCGCGACCAGCTCGCGTGGTTCGAGTCCAAGCCGCTGTTCGGCTGGAAGGTCCTCGTACCGCGTACGAAGGAGCAGGCGGCATCGCTCTCCGACCAGCTCAGGTCCTATGGCGCCGTCCCGCACGAGGTGCCGACGATCGCCGTCGAGCCGCCGCGGACGCCGCAGCAGATGGAGCGCGCGGTCAAGGGGCTCGTCACCGGGCGCTACGAGTGGATCGCCTTCACCTCGGTCAATGCCGTGAAGGCGGTGCGGGAGAAGTTCGAGGAGTACGGGCTCGACGCGCGGGCCTTCGCCGGGATCAAGGTCGCCGCGGTCGGCGAGCAGACGGCATGTGCTCTGGTCGAGTTCGGCGTCAAGCCGGATCTGGTGCCGAGCGGGGAGCAGTCGGCCGCCGGTCTGCTGGAGGACTGGCCGCCGTACGACCCGGTGTTCGACCCGATCGACCGGGTGTTCCTGCCCAGGGCCGACATCGCCACGGAGACGCTGGTGGCGGGCCTGATCGAGCTGGGCTGGGAGGTCGACGACGTCACGGCCTACCGGACCGTGCGGGCGTCGCCGCCGCCGGCGGAGACCCGGGAAGCGATCAAGGGCGGCGGTTTCGACGCCGTTCTGTTCACGTCGTCCTCCACCGTGCGGAACCTGGTCGGGATCGCCGGGAAGCCGCACAACGTGACCGTGATCGCGTGTATCGGTCCGGCCACCGCGAAGACGGCGGAGGAGCACGGGCTGCGGGTGGACGTGCTGTCGCCCGAGCCGTCGGTGCACAAGCTCGCGGAGGCGCTCGCGGAGTTCGGGGCGCGGCGGCGTGACGCGGCGGTCGAGGCCGGGGATCCGGTGACGCGGCCGAGCGAGCGGCGGCCGTGGGCGCGGCCGGAGCGGACGGCCACCTGGTCCTCGGGGCCGCCGAGCGCGTCTACGAGCAGCCGCCAGTCGGCTTCGTCCGCGGGGTCCGC
>NZ_JBSGZO010000349.1:0-9179 GCF_053611045.1 Streptomyces sp. NPDC054841
TCGCCGGCGAGGCGAGCAGGAGTCCGCGGCGGCCCGGTGCGTGAGGCCGAGCGCCGAGCGCCGAGCGCCTCGGCGACGCGGTCGGGTACATGAACTCGACGCCGCGCTTGCGAGGTTGCGCGTTGCGGGTGTGTGCGCCTGCCGTCCGGGCGTACCGGTGGCCCCAGTTCATGGGCGGGCGTTCCGCAAGGCGAGCGCAGCGACATGGCGCTGCCCCCGGGCGAAGCTCTGCGGGAGGGTGGGCACAACCCATCCACCGGCCCGCACCCGCACAACGAGGGCCCTCACTCCGGTGTCTGCCGGGAAACCAGCGCCGTCAACCCGTAGTCCAGTTCCGAGCCGTCCACGAGCAGCGCCTCCACCGTGCGCGTCACGGGGTCGATGTCCGCGACGATGCCGTGCCCCGCGTACCGCGGGTAGCCGGACGAGCCCGTCTCACCGGTGGTCTCGACCACCGCCGAGCGCACCGCACTGTCCTCCACCGTCGCGCCGGCGCGGTCCTCGACGTGCTCGGGCACCAGCAGGATCTCGAAGCGCCGCGGAACTGTCCTCATGCCATGACGCTAGCCATGCACCGCCCGCCACGCATGTGCAGATCGACGCATCACACCGACGCCGGTCAGCCCGCCTTGTCCGGGTCGACTCGTCAGGTCGTCAGGCGCGAGTCGGCCCGACAGCCCGCTCGTCACCCCGGTCCGACACCCCGGCCGCCCGTCACCCCGCCTCGTCAGGTCGACTCGCGCCTGACGACCTGCGCCCCCATCAGGTCGTGCCGCTCGGACGCCCCGCCCGGATCCCGGACCACGCGGTCCACAAGCTCGGCCAGATACTGCCCGGTCACCATGTCGATCCGCACGGTGCTGAGCCTCGGCCGCAGCAGCCGCCCCAGCAGCAGGTCATCCGCACCGATCACCGCGGCCTCGTCCGGGATGCCGATCCCGGCGTCCTGGAGGGCCCGCATCAGCAGCATGGCGTACTCGTCGTTGTACGCGTACACGGCGTCCACACCGAGGTCCCGCCACCGCGCGGCGAGCGCATCCGCGGCGTCCTCGTCGTACGCGAGCGGGATCGCCTCCACGGTCGCACCCGCCGGCTCCGCGGTCTCGCGCACCCCGGCCAGCCTGGGCTCGGAGAAGAGCTCGAGCCCCGGCTCCACCGGCATGACCACACCGACCCGCCGGTGCCCGCACTCCAGCAGATGCTCCGCGGCCCGGGCGCCGACCTCACGCTGGTCCATGACCAGGGAGTGCGCACCCTCGACCGGCTGCGGGCCGAGCGTTATCACCGCCTTCGCGCCGGAGCGCTTGAGCACCTCGACCCCCTGCGGAGTGAGCGCGATCTCGCCGAGCGAGAGCACCGCGACGGGCCGCAGCTCCGCCCACGCGCGGGCCGCCGTGTCGCCGTCGAGGCCCAGGCTGCCGTACTGCACGACGGTGTAGTCGAGGCGCCGCAGTGCCCACTGGAGTTCGTTGATGAAACGGCTGTAGAGCGGACCGACCGGTACGTGCGCGGTGGGCAGGAGGACCATCCGGGTGTGTCCGGCCCGCAGACTGCGCGCCGCCGCGTGCGGCACATAGCCCAGCTCCTCCGCGGCCTCGCGGACCCGTCGGCGGGTCGGCTCACTGATCCTTACCGCTGAGGTGTTGTTCAGCACGTACGAGACGGTGGCCCGGGAGACTCCGGCCAGCCGGGCGACATCGGCACTGGTCGGTACGGAACGTTCTGCTGGCTGTCTGGGTGTCTGGCTCATCGCCCTCGGCATCCTTCCAGACCAATCCTGTTCAGGGTCTGGCGGTTGGCCTGAATTGAATGCTACGCAGTGGTTACACGAGCCATTGACACGTGCAATCGTCGCGCAACCAGGGCAACCACGCGGTGCACGCCGCAGTCCCGGCCGCCTACGGTGCCGGGAACGCCGCGCGGAACGCCCCCAGCGTGCTCCCGCCCGGCGTGCGGTCCAGCACCGCGAAGACGATCTCGTCGAAATGCCCGGAGAACCGGCCACCGCCCGTGAGCAGGGCCTTGAACGCGCCGGCGACCTGCACCGGGTCGTTGCGGAACACCCCGCAGCCCCAGGCGCCCAGCACCAGCCGCCGGTAGCCGGTCGCGGCCGCCGTCTCCAGCACCCGTTCGGCCCGGGACGCGAGCGCGGCCGGTATCCGGGCGGCCTCCCCCGGCGTACGGCTGGTGATCACGCCCGCGTTCGGTGCGGGTGAGGTGAGAAAGCCGGCCGTGTACGGCGCGTCGAGCAGTCCTCCGCGGTCGTCCCGGAAGACCGGGACGCCGGGCGAGTGGATCACCCGGTCGGTGTAGAAGGGGCTGCGTTCGGCCCGGTGGTGATCGTAGAAGTCCGGGACGCTCAGCAGCGTGGTGTAGAGCGCGGAGGACCGGCAGAGCGCCTCCTCCTGGGCCTGTGCGCCGTTCAGATAGCCGCCTCCCGGATTCCGCGCGGAGGCGAAGTTCAGCACGGCGACAGGCCCGCCGGCCTGGGCCGTCATGCGGCGGGCGGCTTCCAGGCTGCTCTCGCCGGTGACCTCGCATACGCTGGAACGGTCCGTGTCGGGGACAACCGGCACGGGCCCGGGTCCGTACATCCGTGTCCCCTCGACCGCGGCGGACAGTTCCCCGCCGATCGTCACCATGTGGCCGCCCGGCGCCCGGTAGCGACCTGCGTCGACGATCTCCTGGGTCTGTTTCGCGATCCCCCGCAAGCGTGCGCTCATACCCGGAATCCTCAGTGACCGAGCCTCACCACGGCAAACGGATTACGGACCGCTGACGCCCGGCGGGGGCACTCTTGTGCGAACCATCGGCGGTGGCTTTAGGTGGACGGAGCGCTTCGACAGAGGAGTCGACCATGCCAGCACCCGACTTCGGGGACAGCGGCCCGCCGCTCACCGAGGACGACGCCGAAGACCTGCTTCGATGTATCTGCTTCAAGACGGGCCCACCCCGCACTGTCGGGGTCGAACTGGAATGGCTCGTTCACGAACTGCACGTTCCGCAACGGTCCGTCGCGCCGACCACGCTCGACCGGGCCTACGCCGGACTGAGGGATCTGCCCCTCGGCTCGGCGCTCACGTTCGAACCCGGTGGCCAGCTGGAGCTCAGCTCCCCGCCCGCCGCGTCGCTGATGGAGTGCATCGACTCCACCGCGGCGGATCTGGCCCTCGTCCGGACCGCGCTACGCGGGTCCGGCCTCACTCTGACCGGTTTCGGCCACGATCCCTGGCATCCCCCGCGACGGCTGCTGCGCCGACCGCGCTATGACGCCCTGGAGGCCTGGCTCGATCGCACCGGGCCCGCCGGGCGCTCGATGATGTGCTCGTCCGCTTCCGTACAGGTGTGTCTGGACGCGGGATTCGAGGAGCCCGGGCCGCTGGGGCTCGGCAGACGCTGGCAGCTGGCGCATCTGCTGGGTGCGGTGCTGGTGGCCGCCTTCGCCAATTCCCCACAGGGCGCCGGTCGGCCCACCGGCTGGCGCTCCACCCGGCAGGCGCTGTGGGCGGATCTGGACCCGGTACGGGCGCTCGCGCCGGACCCGGGAGCAGCGCCTCGGGAAGCGTGGGCCGCTCATGTGCTGGACACGCCGGTCATGTGCATCAGGACGCCCGAAGGGCCGTGGACGGTGCCGGAGCGGCTGACGTTCCGGGAATGGATACGGTCCGGCGCGCCGCGGCCGCCCAGCCGCGCGGATCTCGAGTACCACACCACGACGCTGTTCCCGCCCGTGCGGCCGCGCGGACATCTCGAACTGCGCATGATCGACGCGCAGCCCGGCGAGGACGGCTGGATGGTTCCGCTCGCGGTGACGACGGCGCTGTTCGACGACCCGGAGGCCTCGGAGACCGCGTACCGCACGGTCAAGCCGCTCGCCGAGACGGCGGGCGCGCTGCCCGCGCCGCGCAATCCGCTCTGGACCCATGCCGCCAGGGACGCACTCACCGACCCCGAACTGCACAGCGCCGCCGTCACCTGCTTCGCCGTCGCGCTGGAGGCTCTGCCCCGGCTGGGAGCCTCCACCGCCGTCCAGGACGCGGTCGCGGCGTTCCACGACCGCTACGTCCTGCCGGGCCGATGTCCGGCCGACGACTTCTCGCTCCGCAGCAAGGAGATCCACTCATGAACGAGTCCCTGGTGGCGTCCGACGACGTGCTCAGGAAGCGCGCCCTGGAGGCGCTGACCTCGGCCCGGGCCCGTACCACGGTGCTCACGACATGCGTCGACGACCATGAACTGACCGCCCAGCACTCTCCGTTGATGTCGCCGCTCGTCTGGGATCTGGCGCACATAGGCAACCAGGAGGAGCAGTGGCTGCTGCGGGCCGTCGCCGGGCGTGAGGCGATACGCCCCGAGATCGATTCGGTCTACGACGCCTTCGAGCATCCCCGCGCCGAACGGCCCTCGTTGCCGCTGCTCTCCCCCGCCGAGTCGCGGACGTACGCGTCCGACGTACGCGGCCGGGTGCTCGACATCCTCGACTCCGCGCCGCTGCACGGCAACCGGCTGACGGACGCGGCCTTCGCCTTCGGGATGATCGCGCAGCACGAGCAGCAGCACGACGAGACCATGCTGATCACCCATCAGCTCCGGAAGGGACCGGCCGCGCTCGACGCACCGGAACCGCCGAGCGGCAGCACGCTCGGGCTTCCGGCCGAAGTGCTGGTTCCGGCGGGCCCCTTCACGATGGGCACCTCCGCCGAGCCGTGGGCGCTGGACAACGAACGGCCCGCGCACCAACGCCAGGTCCCCGCGTTCTTCATCGACACCACGCCCGTCACCAACGGCGCCTTCCAGGCCTTCATCGCGGACGGCGGGTATGCGGACGAGTGCTGGTGGGCGACGGAGGGCTGGGACCAGATCCACAAGCACGGCATCGGCGCGCCGCTGTTCTGGCGCCGCGAGGGCGACCAGTGGCTGCGTCGCCGGTTCGGGGTCACCGAAGTGGTTCCCGAGGACGAGCCCGTGCTGCACATCAGCTGGTACGAGGCCGACGCGTACGCCCGCTGGGCCGGGCGGCGGCTGCCCACGGAGACCGAGTGGGAGAAGGCAGCCCGCCACGATCCCGTCTCCGGGCGCTCCCGGCGCTACCCGTGGGGCGACGAGGGCCCGTCCCCGGACCGCGCCAACCTGGGCCAGCGCCATCTGCGTCCCGCACCGGCAGGGGCCTACCCGGACGGTGCGTCGCCGCTCGGGATCCGGCAGCTGATCGGCGACGTCTGGGAGTGGACGTCGAGCGACTTCCTGCCCTACCCCGGCTTCGCGGCGTTCCCGTACCGCGAGTACTCGGAAGTGTTCTTCGGCCCCGGCCACAAGGTGCTGCGCGGCGGTTCGTTCGCCGTGGACCCGGTGGCGTGCCGTGGCACGTTCCGCAACTGGGATCTACCGGTGCGCCGGCAGATCTTCTCCGGGTTCCGTACCGCCAGGGACGCGTGATGTGCCGTCACATCGCTTTTCTGGGCCCTCGGACGGCGCTGGGTGAGCTGCTGGTGCGGCCGCCGCACGCGCTGCTGCGGCAGTCCTGGGCGCCGCGCCGGCAGCGGTACGGGACGGTGAACGCGGACGGCTTCGGGGTGGGCTGGTACGCGGAGGGTGACCCGGTCCCGGCCCGCTACCGCCGGTCCGGGCCCGTCTGGGGCGACCAGTCCTTCGCGGACCTGGCCCGCGTGGTCCGCAGCGAGGCGCTGCTGGCCGCCGTCCGGGACGCGACCGAGGCGGGCGCGGACGGGGAGGCGGCCGCCGCGCCGTTCGCCGCCGGGCCCTGGCTGTTCAGTCACAACGGTGCCGTCAGGGGCTGGCCGGGCTCGGCCGCGCCCCTCGCCGCCGCGCTGCCCGCCGCCGAGCTGCTGTCGATGGAGGCGCGGTGCGATTCCGCGCTGGTGTGGGCAATGGTGCTGCACCGGCTGCGGGACGGTGACGAACTGGGCCAGGCGCTGGCCGAGACCGTCCTGGAAGTGGCGGCGGCCGCGCCGGGATCGCGGCTGAATCTGCTGCTCACCGACGGTACGACGATCACCGCGACCGCCTGGGGGGACACGCTCTGGTATCTCTCCGGGCCCGGCCGCAGGACGGTCGTGGCGTCGGAGCCGTACGACGACGATCCCCTCTGGTGCGAGGTGCCCGACCGGACACTGCTCGCGGCAACCCGCACCGATGTACTACTGACCCCGCTCAAGGAGCCATCTGCGTGAGCCCGTTCCAGCTGACCCGCACCCTGCCCGAGGACGCCATGGGCGCCGCGTTGCGCGCCGATGTGCTGCGCGGGCTGAACCGTACCCCCAAGGAGCTGCCTCCCAAGTGGTTCTACGACGCTCGCGGAAGTGAGCTCTTCGAGGAGATCACCCGGCTGCCCGAGTACTACCCGACCCGCGCCGAGCGGGAGATCCTCCTCTCACGCGCGCGGGAGATCGCGGCGGCGACCGGTGCCCGTACCCTGGTCGAGCTGGGTTCCGGCTCGTCGGAGAAGACCCGCCATCTGCTGGACGCGCTCACGGACCTGCACAGTTATGTGCCGGTGGACGTCAGCGAGAGCGCCCTGGCCGGGGCCGCCGAGTCACTACTGGCCGAGCGGCCCGGGCTCCAGGTCCATGCTCTGATCGCCGACTTCACGCATCAACTGGCCCTGCCCACGACGCCGGGGCCGCGGCTCGTCGCGTTCCTCGGCGGCACGATCGGCAATCTGCTGCCGGCCGAGCGCGAGGTGTTCCTGCGGTCCGTGCGGGCGATGCTCGCGCCCGGCGACGCGCTGCTGCTCGGCACGGACCTGGTGAAGGACGAGGAGGTGCTCGTGGCGGCGTACGACGACGCGGCCGGTGTCACCGCCGAGTTCAACAAGAACGTGCTGACCGTGATGGACCGGGAGCTGGGGGCGGACTTCCGCCCGGACGACTTCGACCACGTGGCGGTGTGGAACGCGCAGGAGGAGTGGATCGAGATGCGCCTGCGAGCCCGAGAGGCGCTGAACGTGAAGATCCGCGAGCTGGATCTGGTGGTGCCGTTCGAGGCGGGTGAGGAGATCCGTACGGAGGTGTCGGCGAAGTTCCGTCAGGAAGGCGTGCGCTCCGAGCTGGCGGATGCCGGGATGAAGCTGGTCGAGTGGTGGACGGATACGGAGGGCAGATTCGCGCTGTCCCTGTCGACCGCGGTCTGAGCCTGAGCGGGGATCCCGGGAAGGCGTTTGCGGTGCGGGGCGTGGGCGTCGTGGCCGGCAGCGGCCCCGGTGACCGCGCTCTGCGCCGCGCGGGCCAGTGAGCGGCGGTCGGTGTGGGCACCCGCGGGGATCGGGGGCAGGATCCTGATCTCCGCGGTGAGCCCGCCGGCCGTCGCGACCCGCCACAGGGAGGCGGCCAGCGGATCCTCGCCGACGAACGCGGCGGCGCCGACGGGCCCGTACGTGATGCGTACGGGCTGTACGGTTGCGCCCGCGTCGATCGCCGCCTGGAACGCGGCGTGCCGGAAGCGTCCGCTCGCGCGGCCGCACCACGTGGACCCCTCGGGGAACACGATCACCCGTGCCCCGGCCCTGAGCGCGTCGGCCATGGTCCCGACGACCCCGGGCAGAGCCCGCAGCCGGTCCCGGTCCACGAACATCGTCCCGCCGAACCCGGCGAGCGGCCCGAGGACGGGCCACTGCCGCACCTCGCGCTTGGCGAGCATCCGTCCGGGCATGACCGCGGCCACGAGGGGGATGTCCAGCCAGGAGATGTGGTTGGGGACGACGAGTGTGCCGGGCAGCCCGCGCCGCGGGTGCTGCTCGTCCTGAGCGGGCCCTGAACCCGGCGTGAAGCCGGTCCCCGCCTCAGGGCCGGTCCCCGCCTCGGGGCCCACGATGCGTATCCGCACGCCGAAGGACCGCATCACCGCGCGGCACCACAGACTGACCAGCCGGGCACGGCGGCCCGAGCCGAGCAGGATCACCAGCGGGGACAGGACGACGCCGGCGAGGACCGCAGACGTGCCCGCGATCAGGCGGACGACCGCCGTGAGGCGGCCGACCATGGGCCACTGGGTGGTCGCACAGTCGGCCGGAGTGCAGGGTGCGGTGGGAAGCCAGACGCTCATTTCACCGGGGCCAGCGAGAGGAAGTGGCGGAGGTAGCGGGGGTTGGTGCGGCGCAGCGACAGCAGGACGTACAGGTCGGCGACGCCGAAGTCCGGGTCGTGGGCGGGCGCGCCGCACACCCAGGCGCCGAGGCGGAGGTAGCCGCGCAGCAGCGGGGGAAGCTCGGTGCGTCCGGCGGGGCGGTCGATGCCGTCGGCGCTCCAGAGCTTGTGCGGGGTGACCCAGTACTCCTGGGGCGCGAGGTGCTTGGCCTTGACCGTGTCCCAGGTCGCGGCGGCGAGGGTGCCACCGTCGGCGAGGGGGATCGAACAGCAGCCGGCCAGCCAGGTGTGGCCGGTGCGGGTCATGTAGCGGGCGAGGCCGGCCCAGATGAGGGCGATGACGGCGCCGTTGCGGTGGGCGGGGTGGACGCAGGAGCGGCCGACCTCGACCAGGTCGTCGCGGATGGGCGCGAGCCGGGCCAGGTCGAACTCGGTCTCGGAGTAGAGCCGCCCCGCGATCTTGGCGCGCTCGGGCGGCAGCACCCGGTAGGTGCCGACGACCTCGCCGGTGTCCTCGTGCCGCACCAGGATGTGGTCGCAGTACGCGTCGAACGCGTCGATGTCGAGGCCGGGCTCGGGCCCCTCCAGGCGGGCGCCCATCTCGCCGGCGAACACCTGGTGGCGCAGCCGCTGCGCGGCCCGTACGTCATCCTGGTCGCGGGCGAGGGACACCACGTACTTGGGCTCCGGCTCCGCGGACAGGAGTGGGGCCTGGACGACGGCTGGCGTTGCGGGCATGACGGTCTCCTCTGCCGGACGGTGAGGCCGGATCGCGCCTGTGGCGGTCCGGCTCCTAACTAATTCCGTGACCGGCTGGATTCGACATGACGGTGATGCGGAGTGCGGATGTGCGCCGTCTGAATGCCGGGCAACCGCGCTCGCCCCGGGCTCGTGCGTGACGGCTGGACGAGTAAGTCCTGTCTCCCGCCGTCCGCCCGGAGGGCGGGCTTCGCGGCGTCCGGTGCGTGCAGATGCAAGGCGCAGGGTCGTCCTCGTACTGGGCGCACTTGGACGATCCCGACAACGCGGCGTGGGGGCACCTCCCGTGCCCGAAGGGCTACGGGGGAGTGCGTGCCG
>NZ_JBSGZO010000350.1:0-4614 GCF_053611045.1 Streptomyces sp. NPDC054841
GACCACCGGTGATCAGGTACACACCGTCCGGGGTGATCTCGCCCTGACCGCCGTCGTCCGGGCGGGTGCGGGCCAGGCGCGGCACCAGACGGCCCGACTCCCGCAGCGCGACCAGCCGTTCGTCGTCCGCGTGCCGGAGCTGCGTCCACAAGGCGTCGGTGCCATCCGTGGCCGGCAGGTCGATCAGCGTGGTCGACAGCTCCGGGTACTCCTGCGCCACCGCGAGGGAGAAGCCCCAGGCGAGCGCCTGCTGAGGGTGCGTCACCTGCATGCTGTCACCGGCGGCCTGGCTGCCCCTGACGACCACGAACAGGCGGGGAGCCCGGCCGCCCTGCGGACGCTCGGCCAGCGTCCGCACCAGGTGCAGGGTGCTCAGGCAGCACAGCCGCGCCGCCTCCTCGGCCGTACCGGTATCCGCGATCGCCGGAGCGTCGAGCGCGGACAGCTGGACCACCCGCTCGGGCAACCCGTCCGCGAATGCCTCGTCGAGCAGCCGGGCCAGATGCTGCGGATCGGCCGGATCGAGGACGTAGCGGCCCGGGCCCTCGACACCGAACGACTCGCCCCGGCGGGCGATCACATACGGCACCGAGGAGCCGAGCCGCTCGCCGAGTTCGGCGGCCACCCCCGACCCGTCGGACAGGATCAGCCAGCTGCCGTCGCCGGCGGGCGGCTCCTGCGCGATCGGGCGCGGCTGCCAGCGCGTCTCGAAGACCGCTCCGTCCAGCGGGGAGAGCGCGGCCAGCTCGAACTTCTCGGCCTCCAGGACCAGTTGCTCGTTCTCGTCGAAGAGCCGCAGGTCCAGGAACGCGGTGTCGCCGTTCACGGAACGCAGATGACAGGTCACCCACACGGGCGTGGTGCGCCGCCCGGTGAACCGCAGCCGTCCGATCCCGGCGGGCACGAACGCCCGGCCTTCGGGCGCGTCGCCCGGCAGAGCTGCCGTGTGGAAGGCGGCGTCGAGGACCGCGGGATGCAGCAGATGACCGGCCGCGTGCCGGTCGGCCAGCCGGCCGAGCGCCGCGGTGTCCGTGCAGTGGCCCGCCTCCAGGCCCTGGAAGGCGGGACCGTATTCGATGCCGAGCGTGGCGAGCTGGGAGTGGACGGCCGGCAGGTCCACCTCCTCCACGCACAGCTCGCGCAGCGCACTGACCTCCTCGCCCGCATCGCCCACATCGGCTGCGGGATCGGCCGGGGTGGCGGTGACCCGTCCGCTGACGTGCCGTTCCCACCGCGTTCCGCGCCCACCGGCGGCCGCCGAGGCGATGGTGAAGTCCCGGAAGCCGTCCTCGACGGGGCGCAGGACGAGTTGCAGCCGTACGGGCTTCTCCTCGTCCAGGCGAAGCGGCTGGACGAACCTGACGTCGGCCAGCCTCACGTCGCCGTCGTCCTGCAGCGCGGACGCGCCCGCCAACGCCATGTCGAGGAAGGCGGCGCCGGGCAGCCAGACCTCGCCGGTGACCCGGTGGTCGGTCAGGTAGGCGAAACGGCTGTCGCGCAGGTCGATCTCGCTCTGGAAGATGTGCCGGTCGGGTTCGTCGCTGGCCTCGACGTGCGTACCGAGGAGCGGCGAGGCGCCCGTGGCGGTGGCGGGCGCGGGGGCGAGCCAGTGGCGTTCGCGTGCGAAGGCGTACGTGGGCAGGGCGACTCGGCGGCCCTGGGGGAACAGCACATGCCAGTCGGGCGTGTGCCCGGCCGCGTACAGCTCTCCCAGCCTGCCCAGCAGAACGTCGTGCCCGTCCTGCTGCCGGCGCAGCGAGCCGACGCCGACCGCGTCGATCCCGGCCTCGGCCGCCACCGCCTCGATCGACGCGGTGAGCGACGGGTGCGGGCTCAGCTCCACGAAGTAGCGGTAGCCGTCGTCCAGCATCCGTCGGATCGTCTCCGCGAAACGGACCGGTTGCCGGAGATTGGCGTACCAGTGCTCGGCATCGAGCCGGTCACCGGGCACGGGTTCGGCCGGCACCGCCGAGTACAGCGGGATCGGCGTCCGTGTGCCCCGGATACCGGAGAACCGGTCGAGCAGTTCCTCGCGGAGCGGGTCCATCAAGGGGGTGTGCGAGGCGAACGGCGTCGACAGCCGGCGTGCGGTGATCCGCTGCTCGTCGAAGTGCCGGCGCAGCTCGGCCAGCGCGTCGGCTTCGCCGGAGACGGCCGTGGAATGCGCGCTGTTGACCGCCGCCACGAACAGCCGCTCCGCGTACGGCGCGAGCAGCTCCTCGACCTGAGCGCGCGGCAGCTCCACGGCCAGCATGCCGCCCTGTCCGACCAGCGGTACGACCGCCCGGGCGCGCACGGTCACCACGGCCACGGCGTCGTCCAGGGTGAGAGCGCCCGCACTGTAGGCGGCGGCGATCTCGCCCAGGCTGTGCCCGACCACGGCGTCCGGGGCGATGCCGAGCGCACGCCAGGCGGCGGCCAGCGCCGCGTTGACGGCGAACAGCACCGGCTGCAGGAACTCGGTCCGGCCGAGAGGGGAGAATTCTTCCGGCGCCCGCAGCACGTTGAGCACCGACCAGCCGACGTGACGGCGAACCGCCTCGTCGATGCGGGCCAACTCCTCGCGGAACGCTTCGGAGCCGGCCATCAACCCCATGCCCATGCCCGGCCATTGACCGCCGTGCCCGGCGAATACGAAGGCGATTTTGCCCGTCTGTTCCTCGCGGGACGGCGCCAGCGGTGCCCGTCCGGTCGCCAACGCAGCCAGCTGGGACAGCAGTTCGTCCCGGTCGCCCGCCACGATCCCCGCGCGCCGCTCGAAGTGACTGCGGTGGCGTGCAAGGGTGTGGGCGACGTCCGGCAGGGCGGTGTCCTCGGTCACGTACCGGACCAGCCGCGCGGCCTGCCCCCGCACGGCAGCCTCACTGCGCCCGGACAGGGCGAACAGCCGCTTTTCCCGGGTGACGTCGCCCTTCGGCGTCGCTTCGACCGGCGCCGGCTCGACAGACGGGGCCTCGACCGGCGGGGCCTCGACCGGCGGGGCCTCCTCCACGATCACATGCGCGTTGGTTCCGCTGATCCCGAAGGCGCTCACCGCGGCACGACGTACGCGCTCCGGCGACGACGGCCAGGCCACCGCCTCCTGCAGCAGCTTCAGCCCGCTCTCGTCCCAGTCGACGTGCCGGCTGGGCGCGGCGGCGTGCAGCGTGGCCGGCAGGGTCCGGTGATGCAGCGACTGCACCACCTTGATCAGCCCGGCCACGCCCGAAGCCGCTTGTGCATGCCCGATGTTGGACTTCAGCGAGCCCAGGTACAGCGGGCGGTCCTGCGGGTGCGAGTCGCCGAAGACCTCCGACAGGGCGTTCGCCTCGATCGGGTCGCCCAGCGTCGTCCCGGTCCCGTGCGCCTCCACGTAGTCGATGTCGGCGGGCTCGAGCCCGGACAGCTCCAGCGCCCGCCGGATCACCCGCTCCTGAGCCGGACCGTTCGGCGCGGACAACCCCTGACTGCGGCCGTCCTGGTTGACGGCCGTGCCGCGCAGCACCGCCAGCACCTCGTCCCCGTCGCGCCGCGCATCGCTCAGCCGCTTCAGTACGACCATGCCCGCGCCCTCGGCCCAGATGGCGCCGTCGGCGTCGTCCGAGAAGGAGCGGCAGCGGCCCGTCGGGGACAGACCCCGCAGGCGGCTGAACTCCACGAAGGTCTGCGGCGTCACCATCAGCGTCACGCCACCGGCGAGCGCGAGGTCGCACTCGCCCGACCTCAGCGCCTGCGCCGCCAGGTGCGTCGCCACCAGCGACGACGAGCACGCCGTATCCACCGTCAGCGCCGGGCCGTGCAGCCCCAGCGCGTACGCGAGCCGGCCGGAGGCCACGCTCAGCGCCGACCCGGTACCGACGTACCCGTCCAACTGGTCGAGCCGGGAGCCCGCCAGGTAGTCGCTGCCGAACATGCCGACATACACGCCGGTGGTGCTCCCCGCCAGCCCGGCGGGCACGATCCCGGCGCGCTCCAGCGCCTCCCACGCCGTCTCCAGCAGCAACCGCTGCTGCGGGTCCATGGCTGCCGCCTCCTTCGGAGTGATCCCGAAGAAGCCCGCGTCGAAGGACTCGATGTCATCCAGGAAACCGCCTTCCCGGGCGTACGACTTGCCCCGGGCCTCCGGGTCGGGGTCGTACAGCGACTCCACGTCCCAGCGCCCCGCCGGGAACGGGCCCACCGCGTCACGGCCCTCAGCGACCAGGCGCCACAGGTCCTCCGGATCGCCCACTCCGCCCGGCAGGCGGCATGCCATGGCCACCACGGCCACCGGCTCGTGGGGCGCCGACTTCGCCGACTTCGCAGACTCCGCCGACGTGGCCGCACGGGTCCGCTGCGTGTCGGGTGCGGTGCGAGGGACCGCACGGCCGTCCGTCGCGAGTGCGGTGGTCAGCAGGTACCCGGTGAGCCGGGCCGCAGTGGGGTGATCGAAGAGCAGGGTGGCGGGGAGTTTGGCGCCGACGCGGGTGGCGATGCGGTTGCGCAGTTCGACCGCCGTCACCGAGTCCATGCCGAGATCGCGCAGCGGCTGGTCGGGCCGGACGGACTGCGCCGAGCGCAGCCCGAGGGCGCGGGAGACCTCCTCGCGGACCAGGGCCAGTACGCGTTCGGCGCGTTCCGCCTCGGTCAGCCGGG
>NZ_JBSGZO010000350.1:4624-9177 GCF_053611045.1 Streptomyces sp. NPDC054841
GGCGGCCCGCGAGGCCGCCGCCGTCATGACCGGTGCGGGGCGCGGGCAGCAGCGAGCGCCACAGCGCCGCCGCAGTGCCGCCTCCGCCCGCCGCGGTATCGCGCAGGCGGGGCAGGTCCAGGGCCCAGGCAACCAGGTGCGGCGCGCCCCGCCGCAGGGAGAGTTCGACCAGTTCGCGGCCCTGGCCGGGGGCGAGGGCACGGTGGCCGAGGCGGGCCATCCGCTCCAGGTCGGCGTGTTCGGCGGCGAGGCCCTCGCCCTCCCACGCGCCGAAGGAGACCGAGACGCCGGGCAGGCCCAAGGCGCGGCGGTGGTGCGCCAGTTGGTCGAGGAAGACGTTGGCCGCCGCGTAGTTGCTTTGGCCCGCGCTGCCGACGACGCCGGCGGCCGAGGAGACCAGCAGGAAGAGATCGAGCGGCGCGTCGGCGGTGAGCCGGTGCAGATGGGCAGCGCCGTCGACCTTCGGACGCAGCACCTGCGCGAGGCGTTCGGGCGTCAGCTCGGCGACCACCCCGTCGGCCAGGACGCCCGCGCAGTGCACGACGCCGCGCAGCGGCAACGTGTCGCCGATCCGGTCGAGTACGTCGGCCACGGCCGCCGCGTCCGCGACGTCGCACGCCGCAACCTCGACCTCGGCGCCGAGCGCGGTCAGTTCCGCGGTCACCTCGGCGGTGCGCGGGTCGTCGGCGCCCCGGCGCGAGGTCAGCAGCAGGCGCGGGACGCCGTGCTCGGCGAGGAGCCGGGCGATGTGCCCGCCGACCGCGCCCAGACCGCCGGTGATCAGCACCGTGCCGTCGGTGGGGACCAGGGCGGGACGGCCGGCCAGGTCGAGGACGACGGGGCCGCCGGACGCGATCCGTCGCCGAATCGCCTCGCGGGTGGCAGTGACGGGCAGGACCTGGGGGAGTGCGGGACGCGCCTGTCCGGCGGCGACCGACGCGACAGCCGCGCGCAGGGCCGCACCGAGTTGTTCGCGGCCGGGCGCGGCCGGGTCGACGTCGGCGGCGTCTGCGAGGGGGAGGGAAGCCGCGGTGGTGAAGGGCAGGTCGTCCGGGAGCACCGCGACCAGCCGCGCGTCGGCGACCGCCTCCGAGCCGGGCGCACTGTCGGCGAGGGCGACGACTCGCAGGCCGGGGGCGAGTTGCCCGACCCCGGCGCCGACCTCCGTGAGCACACCGGCGCATTCGGCGAGCGGCGTCACCTCACCGGGGACGGAGGCCGCGGTGGGGTGCAGACCGGCCGCGTGCACCTCGATCCTCACCTGGCCGGGTGCCAGGGCCTGGGGCGCCACCGGGCGCAGGGTCGCATCCGCCGGGAGACCGTCCGGCTCGTAGTGGTCCCCGGCCGGGATCCGCACCTCGTCCCCGGCACGGGCGCGCACCAGCCGGGGCACGAGCAACGCGCCGTCACGGAAAGCGAGTTCGGGCTCCTGGTCGTACGCCACGACGGCCGGAAGATCACCCGCACCCTCGGATCCCTCGATGTCGAGCAGGGTCAGCCCGAGGTCCGGGTGTTCCGTGCGGGCGCTGCGGGCCAGGCCCCACAGCACCGAGTGGGCCAGGCCGGGCACCGTGTCCCCGTCGCCGGCCGCGACAGCGCCACGGGTCACCCACACGGTGCGGGCGGGTGCCTCGTCCTGGGGAAGGGCGATCAGCGCGCGCAGCTCGGCCAGCGCCGTGGCCGCCGACTCCTGTGCCGCGGCGGCCGGTTCGCTGTCGGCTGCCGGGCGCGGCCAGAACCGCACGAGGACGTCGGCGCCCGTCTCGCGGACCTGGATCCCCGCCGCCCCAAGGCCGCGCAGGGCCGCCGCGACATCCGGGTCCGATCGGTCGCCGAGGACCGTCCAGGTGGTGCCCGGCACCCCCGCGGGTTCCTCGGACGGGGCCGTCCACACGACCTCGTACAGGTGCCGGCCGTTCTGCGATCGGCCGCGCAGGTCCGCCGGGTCCGCGGCGCGCAGCCGTACGCCATCGAGGCGGCCTGCGGGGAGACCGTCGGCGTCCCACAGCGTCACGTCCAGCGTGAGGTCCGTTCCCGTGCCGCCCGTCCGGCGTACGGACGCGGTGAGGTCCGTCGCGCCGCCGGGCGGCAGGACGCAGCGGCCCACCGCGACCGGCAGCAGCACCCGGCCGCCGGACGCGTCGCACGTATCGAGCACAGCGGCCACGTGCAGCGCGGCGTCCAGCAGCGCCGGGTGGACCGGGTACGAGTCGGCCGCATCGCGGGCCACGGACGGCAGCGAGAGGCGGGCCAGCAGCTCGTCGTCGCCGGTGGCCACCGCCTCCCGTACGCCCTGGAAGGCCGGGCCGTAGCCGAGGCCGAGTCCGGTCAGCCGCTCGTACGTCTCCTCGCTCCAGGCCGGCTCGGCCGCCTCCGGCCACACCGGCGGCTGCCCCGCTGCCGCCGGGGCGGAATCGTCCGCGGACGCGGTGGCGTGCAGGGTCCAGCCCGTGGTCTCCTCGCCGCGCGGACGGCTGTGCACGGTGATCTCCGGTGCCGGGCCGGTGGTGACGACCTCGACGGACACCTCGACGGTTCCGGAGGCGGGAAGCGTGAGGGGCGCAAGGAGGAGCAAGTCGGTGACGTCACCCGGTTCGTCCGGGCGGGCCACGGCCAGCGCGGCGCGGCACAGCTCCATCAGGGTCGTGCCCGACACCACGGTCTGCCCGAACACGGCGTGGTCGGGCAGCCAGTCGGCGGTGGTCGGGGACCACTCGTTGCGGAAGGTCCAGCGGGCCTCGTCCGCCGACTGCAGCTGGATGCCGAGCAGCGGGTGCGCGGCGCGGTCGAAGAGACCGGGGGCGCCGGCGCCGGACTCGGGCTCGATCCAGTAGCGCTGCGGGTCCCAGGCGTACGTCGGCAGGTCCGCCGCTTCGGCCTCGGGGACCAGGCGGCGCCAGTCGATCTGCCGTCCGTGGACGTGGAGTTCGGCGGCGGCCCGGTCCAGGCAGGCGGGCCCGTCCTCGTCGCGGCGCAGCGACCCGACGGCGACCACGTCGAGGGCGGCGTCCCCGGCATCTTCCGCGACCGTGCGTACGGCGGTGAGCAGGGACGGGTGGGGGCTGAGCTCGACGAAGTACCGGTAGCCGTCGGCCGCCATGCGCTCCACGGCCGGCGCGAAGCGGACGGGCTCGCGCAGGTTGGTGTACCAGTAGTCGGCTTCCAGCTCCTCGGTGACCGGCTCGCCGGTGACCGTGGAGTACCAGGCGACGGACGCCGGGTAGGTGGCGACGCCGTCGAGTTCGTCGAGGATGGTAGCGCGCAGCGGTTCGACCTGGGTGCTGTGGGAGGCGTAGTCGACGTCGAGGCGGCGGACGAACACCTGCTGCCGGTCCAGCTCGGCGAGCAGGGCCTCCAGTGGCTCCACGTCACCGGCGATCACCGTCGACCGGCCGCTGTTCACGGCGGCGACGGACACCCGGCCGCCGAGGCCGGCGAGGCGGGCCTCGACCTCGGTGTGCGGCAGGGCGACGACGGCCATGGTGCCGGTGCCGGACAGCTCGGTCAGGGCCTGGCTGCGCAGGGCGACCACCGCCGCCGCGTCGTTGAGGCCGAGCGCCCCGGCGACGCAGGCCGCGGCGACCTCTCCCTGGCTGTGCCCGATCACGGCGTCCGGCCGTACGCCACGGGCCCGCCATACGGCGGCCAGGGACACCATCACGGCGAAGAGGACCGGCTGCACGACGTCCACGCGCTCCAGGGACGGGGCGCCGGCCTCGCCGCGCAGGACGGCCGCCACCGACCAGGCGGTGAACGGGCGCAGTGCGGCGTCGCAGCGGTCGAGTTCGTCCGCGAACACCGGGGAGCGGTCCAGCAGATCGCGGGCCATGCCGGCCCACTGGGCGCCCTGGCCGGGGAAGACGAAAGCCACCTTGCCCGGGGCGAGGGTCTGTTGGGGGCCGACGACCAGGCCGGCGTCCGGCCGTCCCTCGGCAAGCAGGCGCAGCGCGGCCAGCAGTTCATCGCGGTTGCCCGCCTGGACGACGGCTCGGTGCTCGAAGTGCGTGCGGTGGTGGGTGAGCGTTCCGGCCACGTCGCGCAGCGGCAACCGAGGCTGCGCCGAGAGCGCTTCAAGCAGGCGGTCCGCCTGTCCCCGGAGGGCAGGGAGGGTGCGGGCGGACAGCGGGAAGAGGGTCTTTCCGGGCAGTTCCGCGGTGGGCTCTTCGGCGGTCGGCCGCTGGGCGGGGCCCGGCTCGGCAGTCGGCTGCCGGTCGGTCGGCTGCTGGTCGGTCGGCTGCTGGTCAGTCGGTTGCTGGTCGGTCGGCTGCCGGTCGGACGCCGGCGCGCCGGCCGGCCGCGCGAGGTCCTCGGGTGCCTCCTCCAGCACCACATGCGCGTTCGTGCCGCTGATCCCGAACGCGCTCACCCCGGCCCGCCGCAGCCGGTCGCCGCCCCGCGGCCACGCCCGGGCGCTGCTGTGCACGCGCAGGCCCCCGCCCGCCCAGTCGACGTGCTCGGTCGGGCTCTCGGCGTGCAGCGATGCCGGGAGCAGCTCGTGGCCGAGGGCCAGCACCGTCTTGATGACGCCGCCGATGCCCGCCGCGGCCTGTGTG
>NZ_JBSGZO010000351.1:0-9147 GCF_053611045.1 Streptomyces sp. NPDC054841
CCCTGGTCATGGCCTGTGCCCAGGCCCTGAGGCTTCATCCCTGGGCTTCATTCCCAGGCGTCCGCCCTGGGCTTCATCCCTAGGCATCCGCGTCCCGCCGACGGATCTTGTTCCCCAGCCACACCAGCGGGTCGTACTTCCTGTCCACCGCCCGCTCCTTCAGCGGGATCAACGCATTGTCCGTGATCTTGATCTGCTCCGGGCAGACCTCGGTGCAGCACTTGGTGATGTTGCAGTAGCCCAGACCGTGCTCGTCCTGAGCCGTGCGCTTGCGGTCCAGGCCGGTCTCGGCGGCCGCGTCCAGGGGGTGCATGTCCAGTTCGGCGACGCGCATCAGGAAGCGCGGACCGGCGAAGGCCGTCTTGTTCTCCTCGTGGTCGCGCACCACGTGGCAGGTGTCCTGGCACAGGAAGCACTCGATGCACTTGCGGAACTCCTGCGAGCGGTCCACGTCGGCCTGCTGCATGCGGTAGTCGCCCGCGGCGACCCCCTGAGGCGGGACGAAGGAAGGGACCTCTCGGGCCTTGGCGTAGTTGAAGGAGACATCCGTGACCAGATCCCGCATCACCGGGAAGGCCCGCAGTGGCGTGACCGTGATCGTCTCCTCGCGCGAGAAGACCGACATACGGGTCATGCACATCAGCCGCGGCCTGCCGTTGATCTCCGCGCTGCACGAGCCGCATTTGCCCGCCTTGCAGTTCCAGCGCACCGCGAGGTCGGGTGCCTGGGTGGCCTGCAGCCGGTGGATGATGTCGAGGACGACCTCGCCGTCATGGACCTCGACCGTGAAGTCGGTGAGGTCACCACCCCCCTGATCGCCTCGCCAGACCCTGAACCGAGCGTCGTACGTGCTCATTCGTACAGCTCCTCTTCGGCGAGGTACTTGACCAGCTCTTCCTTCTCGAAGAGGGCGAGCAGATCGGGGCGGATGGGCTCGGTCGTCTTCCGTACGAGGTCGATCTGGCCGCGCGCCGGGCCGGTTGGCGGGCCGCCGGAATCGCCCGTGCCGGGGGCCGACGCCCCCGGGGCGAGGCGGCAGAGCAGATTGACCCGGCGCCACTCGCGCTCCATCGAGGGGTAGTCCTCGCGGGTGTGGCCGCCGCGGCTCTCGGTGCGCTCCAGGGCGGACCGGGCGATGCACTCGCTGACCAGCAGCATGTTCCGCAGGTCCAGGGAGAGATGCCAGCCCGGGTTGAACTGGCGGTGGCCCTCGACGCCGGCCCGCCTGGCGCGGACCCGGAGATCGGCCAGCTTCTTCAGCGCCTGCGCCATCTCGCCCTCGCGCCGGATGATGCCGACCAGGTCGTTCATGGCCTGCTGGAGTTCCTGGTGGAGGGTGTACGGATTCTCCGGGGCCGCGCCGGGCTCCGAGCCCTCCGCGCTGAACGGACGCAGGGCCTCCGCCGCGGCCGTGTCGATCTGCTCCTCGTCGACGGGCGGCCGCTCCGCGGCGAGCCCCGACGCGTACTCCGCGGCGTGCAGTCCGGCGCGCCGCCCGAAGACCAGCAGATCGGAGAGGGAGTTGCCGCCGAGCCGGTTCGAGCCGTGCATACCGCCGGCGACCTCGCCCGCCGCGTACAGCCCGGGGACGCCGACCGCGGCGGCCGTGTCCGATTCGACCGCGATGCCGCCCATCACGTAGTGGCAGGTCGGCCCGACCTCCATGGCCTCGGCGGTGATGTCCACATCCGCCAGCTCCTTGAACTGGTGGTACATGGACGGCAGTCGGCGCTTGATCACCTCGGCCGGCATCCGGGTCGACACGTCGAGGAACACACCGCCGTGCGGGGAGCCCCGGCCCGCCTTCACCTCGGCGTTGATCGCCCGGGCGACCTCGTCACGGGGGAGCAGCTCGGGCGGTCGCCGGTTGTTGTCCGGATCGTCGTACCAGCGGTCGCCCTCCGCCTCCGACTCGGCATACTTCTCCTTGAAGACGTCCGGGACGTAGTCGAACATGAACCGCTTGCCCTCGGAATTGCGCAGCACCCCTCCGTCGCCACGCACCGACTCGGTGACGAGGATCCCCTTCACCGAGGGCGGCCAGACCATCCCGGTCGGATGGAACTGCACGAACTCCATGTTGAGCAGCGGGGCGCCGGCGAGCAGCGCCAGCGCATGCCCGTCGCCCGTGTACTCCCACGAGTTGGACGTCACCTTGAAGGACTTGCCGATGCCGCCGGTGGCGAGCACCACCGCGGGAGCCTCGAGCACGAAGAAGCGCCCGGACTCGCGCTCGTAGCAGAACGTTCCCGAAACGCGCTCTCCGTCCTTCAGCACACGGGTGACCGTGCACTCCTGGAAGACCTTCAGCCGCGCCTCGTAGTCGCCGAACTCGCGCTTGTCCTCCTGCTGCAGCGAGACGATCTTCTGCTGCAGGGTCCGGATCAGCTCCAGGCCGGTCCGGTCGCCGACGTGTGCGAGCCGTGGGTACTCATGGCCGCCGAAGTTGCGCTGGGAGATCTTCCCGTCCTTCGTACGGTCGAAGAGCGCGCCCCAGGTCTCCAGCTCCCAGACCCGCTCGGGGGCCTCCTGGGCGTGCAGCTCGGCCATCCGCCACTGGTTGAGGAACTTTCCGCCGCGCATGGTGTCGCGGAAGTGGACCTGCCAGTTGTCGTGTGCGTTCACATTCGCCATGGAGGCGGCGATTCCGCCCTCGGCCATCACGGTGTGGGCTTTGCCGAAGAGGGACTTGCAGATCACGGCGGTACGGGCGCCCCGCTCGCGTGCCTCGATGGCGGCCCGCAGACCCGCGCCGCCCGCACCCACGACGACGACGTCCCACTGCTGCCGTTCGAGCTGAGTCATCAGATGGCACCTTCCTTAGAAGAAACGCGGGTCGTCGAAGGCGCCGGTGGCGAGCAGATAGACGTAGAAGTCCGCGAGCGCGACGCTGATCAGCGACGTCCAGGCGAGCTGCATGTGACGCTCGTTCAGCTTGCCGACCCAGCCCCAGAGCCGGTAGCGCACAGGGTGCTTGGAGAAATGCCGCAGACGGCCGCCGATGATGTGCCGGCAGGAGTGGCAGGAGAGGGTGTACGCCCAGATCAGGACGATGTTGACGAGGAAGACCAGGGTGCCGAGACCCATGTGTCCCCAGGCGTAGTTCTCGTCGCGGAACGCCAGCACGGTGTCGTAGGTGAGGATGCCCGCGACCGGCAGCGCCGTGTAGAAGAAGTAGCGGTGGATGTTCTGGAGGATCAGCGGGAAGCGGGTCTCACCGGTGTACTTCTTGTGCGGCTCGGCGACCGCGCAGGCCGGGGGCGACGCCCAGAAGCCCCGGTAGTAGGCCTTGCGGTAGTAGTAGCAGGTCAGCCGGAAGCCCAGCGGGAAGATCAGGATCAGCAGCGCGGGGGACAGGCCCCACCAGCTGCCGAAGATCTCCCAGTTCGGGCCGGCCTTCATCGGCGCGCAGTTCTCCGCGAGACAGGGCGAGTAGAACGGCGAGACGTACGGCGCCGCGTAGTAGTCGCTGTTCGCGAAGGCTCGCCAGGTCGAGTAGACGATGAAGGCGAGCAGCCCGCCGGCGGTTGCGGCGGGCGCCAGCCACCAGCGGTCCGTCCTGAGGTGGCGGGGGGCGATAGCGGCGCGCGAGGCGCCGTGCACGCCTGTGTCGGGGTGGGGTTCGGTGCCTGTGGCCAACGAAGCTCCTAGGGCGCGTGCCGGTCGCGCGCACCCAGGCCTTCGTCATCCGAATCCGTCCACAGTGAGCTGTCGTACGGAGTGTCGGGGATGGTGACCAGGTCTTCGGGGCGGCCGGCCGGCTGGGTCCGGGATGCGTCCTCTCGCGATTGCGTGAGGCTCCGCTCCAGCCGTTCGACCGTACGGGCCAGGTCGTCGAGACGGCGCTTGACGTCCGTCAATTCGTCCTGCAGGGACATGAACTGCCCTCACTTCCGCGGTCGCGGTGGCATGCGGTTTCTGGGGTCGCCCCCAGAGGGCTCTTTGTGCGCCTGCGAGTGTTGCGCGTCACATCCCTTGTTGTGAAGGCGTGTGCACCGATTCCCGGCGAGCGCCACCCGTAAGGGGCTCCCCATTGGGCCGCACGGGTGGGGTTTACGAGCCGCACCGCCGTGTCGGCGTCACACCCCGCCCTTCGTCGATTTCAGTGTATGCGCAATAGGTGTGATCATCGCCAAATTTCAGGAACCGCCAGGGAATAGGACGAAGGGGTACAAGTCATGTCCAACGCCAGCGCCCCACGCGGGAGGACATGCTCCCGGACGCCTCGCCCCCGTACGCCTCGTGCCCGCACCCTGCGCTCGGTCGCGCTTCTCACCAGCGGCGTCCTCACCCTTCCCGCGCTGGCCGGCTGCAGCGCGGAGGAGACCGGTTCCGAGACCGCGGCGGCCCCGATGGACATCGCTCCGGCCGCGCGCGAGCTGGTCGAGCAGGGCGGCACCCTGCGCTGGGCCGTCGATGCCGTGCCCGCGACACTCAACACCTTCCAGGCCGACGCCGACACCACCACCTCACGGATCGCCGGCGCCGTGCTCCCCTCGCTCTTCACGCTCGACGAGCGTGGCCGCCCGCAGCGCAACCCCGACTATCTGGAAGCGGCCAAGATCGTCGAGCGCGAGCCGAAGCAGGTCGTCCTCTACAAGCTCAGCCAGAAGGCCGTCTGGAGCGACGGCCGGGAGATCGGGGCGGCCGACTTCGTCGCCCAGTGGCGCGCGCTGAGCGGCAAGGACTCCGCGTACTGGACCGCGCGCAACGCCGGATACGACCGGATCGAGAAGATCGAACGGGGCGCGAACGACCTGGAGGTCCGGGTCACCTTCGCCAAGCCGTACGCCGACTGGCAGTCGCTCTTCACCCCGCTCTATCCGAAGGAGGCCATGGGGACGCCGGCCTCGTTCAACGACGGCATCCGGTCGAAGCTGGCGCTGACGGCCGGCCCCTTCACCGTGCAGAAGGTCGACCGCAAGGCCGGCACCACCACCCTCGTACGCAATCCGCGCTGGTGGGGGGCGCCCGCCAAGCTCGACTCGCTGGTGCTGCGAGCCGTGCCCCGTGACAGCCGCGCCGCCGCGCTCGCCACCGGCACCGTGGATCTGGCCGAGATCGACCGGAGCGTCGCGGACCGCATCGCCCTGGCGGTACGGAGCGGGGGCGAGGGGCCGGACAGCGGCGGTCAGGGCCCCGGCGCCGCGCCGTCGGCCGCGCCCTCCGCCGTCCCGTCCGCCTTGCCCTCCACTTTGCCGTCCGCCGTCCCGTCCGCCCTCCCCTCCGCTTTGCCGTCTGCCCCGCTGAAGCCCCAGTCGCCGGCGCAAGCCTCCGACGACCAGAAGGGGAAGGCCGCCCGGATCGCCCGGGAGCTGCTCGCCCGCAAGAAGCTCGCCCGGGAGAAGCTCGCCTTCGACAAGAACAAGGCCGTCATCGCGCAGTACGCCGCCGAGCAGACCGCGCTGCGCGGTTTCGTGGTCCGCAAGAGCCTGGAGCCCGCCTACACCCAGCTCGCGCTGAACGGCGAGTCGGGGCCGCTCGCGGACGAGCGGGTACGGCGCGCCGTGGCCCGTGCGCTGGACCGCAAGGCGCTCGCGGAGGCCGTGCTGAAGCCGCTGGGCCTGCCTGCCCGGCCGGTCGGCAGCCATCTCG
This sequence comes from Streptomyces sp. NPDC054841, assembly GCF_053611045.1. Lineage (NCBI taxonomy): Bacteria > Bacillati > Actinomycetota > Actinomycetes > Kitasatosporales > Streptomycetaceae > Streptomyces > Streptomyces sp. NPDC054841. Next base: position 5,596 of record NZ_JBSGZO010000351.1, read on the forward strand.
CGCTCGCGGGGCAGTCGGCTTACGCAGACAGCAGCGGTGCGCTCGGTGCCCAGGACACCGAGGAGGCCCAGGCCCTGCTCGCCGACGCGGGCTGGACCCGGGAGGGCGCCCGCACCGCGGAGCCCGGCACCAAGGCGGGCCCCGAGAAGAGCCCGGCGGCGAACAGCCCGGCGGGGAACAGTCCCGCGGCGAACAGCCCGGCGGTGAACAGCCCGGCGGTGAGCAGTCCCGCGGCGAACAGCCCGGCGGCGAACAGCCCGGCGGTGAACAGTCCCGCGGTGAACAGTCCGGCGGTGAGCAGTCCCGCGGCGAACAGCCCGGCGGTGAACAGTCCCGCCGCCAAGGCCCCTGCCGCCCACGCCGCGGCGGACCATGCCTCCGACGAGGGCCTCTACGTCGTCGGTGACAACAAGCCGGGCCACAGCGGCACCGCCCCGGAGGACGGCTGGAACGTCCTCGCGCCCGGCCGGTACGCCGCGCTCCAGAGCGTGGCCCTGCGCCGCCAGGCCGACGCCCTCGGCGACTCCTCCGGCGGTGACCGTGACGAGGCCATGCCGAAGGCTCAGGACAGGCAGGGGCCTGTCGCGGGCGCCTACGCCCCCCTGGGCACCAAGGCCCCGGCGGAGCGGAGCCCGGTCGCGGGCCCGCTCGGCAAGGGCGGCAAGCAGCTCGTCCTGCGCTTCGTCCTCCCCTCGGGGCCGGACTCCGAGGCGCTGCGCACCGTCGGTGACCGGATCGCCCGGATGCTGGACAAGATCGGCATCCGCACGGAGATCACCAAGGTCGCGGACGACAGCTACTTCAAGGACCACATCGCCTCCGGCGACTACGACCTCGCCCTGTACTCCTGGCCTGCCTCCGCCTACCCGGCGACCGATGCCCGTCCGATCTTCGCCAAGCCGGAGCCGGCCGCGGACGGCTCGCTGCTGGTGGAGCAGAACTACACCAGGGTCGGCACGGACCACATCGACCAGCTCTTCGCCCAGGCCGTCGCCGAGCTGGACGAGGGGCAGGCCCTGGAGCTGATGAAGCAGGCCGACGCCCGGATCTGGGCCGCCGCCGGCTCCATCCCGCTCTACCAGCGGCCCCAGCTGGTGGCGGCCAAGCGTGATCTCGTGAACGCGGGCGCCTTCGGATTCGCCGCACCGCGCTACCAGGACATCGGCTTCAAGAAGGCCGGGACCTCGGCGAACGGCAAGAACGACCAGAACAGCAAGAACAGCAAGAACGACCAGAACCGCTAGAAGCACCAGAACAGCCAGGCCGACCTGATCGACCAGTCCGGCGGCAAACACTAAGGAATGGGACAAAGCCCACAAAAAGTCGGCCGGAGTCCTCGCGGTGGCTCGCGGACCTCAGAAGCAGCTCAATTCCCTTGCCCGCCGGGGCCACCGGCGGGCAGGGTCGTCCCATGGCCTCGGATCGGGCGGGGAAGTCCATCACGCAACGGCCCCGTACCATAGGACACAGCCGTGGCGCGTCCGCCCGGCGGGCGTACGAGCAAACAGACGCCGCATCCCACGATCCGAGAGAAGCGCTAGCCAGCATGCCCACGCGCCACGACATCCGTAACGTCGCCATCGTCGCCCACGTCGACCACGGCAAGACCACCATCGTCGACGCCATGCTCAAGCAGGCGGGTGCCTTCGCCGCTCACCAGCTCGAGTCCGTCGACGACCGCGTCATGGACTCGAACGACCTGGAGCGTGAGAAGGGCATCACGATCCTCGCCAAGAACACGGCGGTGAAGTACCACCCCAAGGACGGCGGGGCCCCGATCACGATCAACATCATCGACACCCCCGGCCACGCCGACTTCGGCGGCGAGGTCGAGCGCGGTCTGTCGATGGTCGACGGTGTCGTGCTTCTGGTGGACGCCTCCGAGGGTCCGCTTCCGCAGACCCGGTTCGTGCTCCGCAAGGCCCTCCAGCGGCGGATGCCCGTCATCCTCTGCATCAACAAGACGGACCGTCCGGACTCCCGGATCGACGAGGTCGTGAACGAGACCTACGACCTCTTCCTCGACCTGGACGCCGACGAGGACCAGATCGAGTTCCCGATCGTCTACGCCTGCGGCCGTGACGGCGTCGCCTCGCTGACCAAGCCGGAGGACGGCACCGTCCCCGCCGACAGCGAGAACCTGCAGCCGTTCTTCTCCACGATCCTGGAGCACATCCCGGCACCGGTCTACGACGACGAGGCCCCCCTCCAGGCCCACGTCACCAACCTGGACGCCGACAACTTCCTCGGCCGTATCGCGCTGCTCCGCGTCGAGCAGGGCGAGCTGCGCAAGGGCCAGACCGTCGCCTGGATCAAGCGGGACGGCTCGATCGCCAACGTCCGCATCTCCGAGCTGATGATGACCGAGGCGCTCACCCGCAAGCCGGCCGAGAAGGCGGGCCCCGGTGACATCTGCGCGGTGGCCGGTATCCCCGACATCATGATCGGCGAGACGCTGGCCGACCCGGAGAACCCGGTCGCGCTGCCGCTGATCACGGTCGACGAGCCGGCCATCTCCATGACCATCGGTACGAACACCTCGCCGCTGGTCGGCCGCGGCGGCACCGGCAAGGGCGCCGACAACAAGGCGGCCGTCAAGGACCGCAAGGTCACCGCCCGCCAGGTCAAGGACCGCCTCGACCGCGAGCTGGTCGGTAACGTCTCGCTGCGCGTCCTGGACACCGAGCGCCCGGACGCCTGGGAGGTGCAGGGCCGCGGCGAGCTGGCCCTGGCCATCCTGGTCGAGCAGATGCGCCGTGAGGGCTTCGAGCTGACCATCGGCAAGCCGCAGGTCGTCACCAAGGAGGTCGACGGCAAGGTCCACGAGCCGGTCGAGCGCATGACGATCGACGTGCCCGAGGAGCACATGGGCGCGGTCACGCAGCTCATGGGTGTCCGCAAGGGCCGGATGGACAACATGTCGAACCACGGCTCCGGCTGGGTCCGCATGGAGTTCGTCGTCCCGTCCCGTGGCCTCATCGGCTTCCGCACGGAGTTCCTGACCAACACCCGTGGTACGGGTATCGCCCACTCCATCCACGAGGGTCACGAGCCCTGGTTCGGCACCCTGACGACCCGCAACAACGGCTCGCTGGTCGCCGACCGCTCCGGCGCGGTCACGGGCTTCGCGATGACGAACCTGCAGGAGCGCGGCGTCCTCTTCGTGGAGCCGGGCACCGAGGTCTACGAGGGCATGATCGTCGGTGAGAACTCCCGCTCCGACGACATGGACGTGAACATCACCAAGGAGAAGAAGCTCACCAACATGCGCTCCTCCACGGCCGATGTCGCGGAGTCCATCGTTCCGCCGCGCAAGCTCTCGCTGGAGCAGTCGCTGGAGTTCTGCCGCGACGACGAGTGCGTCGAGGTCACGCCCGAGGCGGTCCGTATCCGCAAGGTGAACCTGGACGCCCGCGAGCGCGCCCGCGCCGCGTCCCGCGCCAAGCACGGCTGAGCCAGGCACGGCTGAGCCGGGTGCGGCTGAAAACCGACCACGGCTGAACCCCCTGGCCCAGCGAACGGCCCGGACAGTCCCGCTCCGCGGGAGTGTCC
>NZ_JBSGZO010000352.1:0-9135 GCF_053611045.1 Streptomyces sp. NPDC054841
GAGTTGAGCCGCGACAGGATCCAGCGGTCGGTCGCCGACATCTGCTCGGGCGAGGGCATCGGGCCCTCGACCGTGGCGCCGTTCATCAGCGCGAAGCGCGTCGCGTTCCAGATCTTGTTGGCGAAGTTGCGCGAGCCCTGGACCCAGTCCTCACCGATCGGGACGTCGACACCCGGGTTGGCGCCGCGGGCCAGCGTGAAGCGCAGCGCGTCGGAGCCGTACTTGTCCATCCAATCCAGCGGGTTGACCGCGTTGCCGAAGGACTTCGACATCTTCTTGCCGAACTGGTCGCGGACCATGCCGTGCAGGGCGATGGTGTGGAACGGCGGGGTGCCGTCCATCGCGTACAGACCGAACATCATCATCCGGGCGACCCAGAAGAAGAGGATGTCGTAGCCGGTGACCAGGACGGAGTTCGGATAGAACTTCGCGAGACTCTCGGTCTCCTCGGGCCATCCCAGCGTGGAGAACGGCCACAGACCGGAGGAGAACCAGGTGTCGAGGACATCGGTCTCCTGGGTCCAGCCCTCGCCGCTCGGCGGCTGCTCGTCCGGTCCGACGCAGACGATCTCACCGTTCGGGCCGTACCAGACCGGGATGCGGTGGCCCCACCAGAGCTGACGCGAGATGCACCAGTCGTGCAGGTTGTCGACCCAGTCGAAGTACCGCTTCTCCATCTCCTGCGGGTGGATCTTGACCTTGCCGTCGCGGACCGCGTCACCCGCGGCCTTCGCCAGCGGGCCGACCTTGACCCACCACTGCATGGACAGCCGCGGCTCGATCGTGGTCTTGCAGCGCGAGCAGTGGCCGACGGAGTGGGTGTACGGGCGCTTCTCGGCGACGATCCGGCCCTCGGCGCGGAGCGCGGCGACGATGGCGCTGCGAGCCTCCAGCCGGTCCAGGCCCTGGAAGGGGCCGTGGGCAGTGATGACCGCGCGCTCGTCCATGACGGCGAGGTTCGGCAGGTTGTGGCGCTGGCCGATCTCGAAGTCGTTCGGGTCGTGCGCGGGGGTGACCTTGACGGCGCCGGTGCCGAACTCGGGGTCGACGTGCCCGTCGGCGACGACCGGGATCCGGCGGCCGGTGAGCGGCAGCTCGATCTCCTTGCCGACCAGGTGCTTGTAGCGCTCGTCGTCCGGGTGGACGGCGACGGCCGTGTCACCGAGCATCGTCTCGGCGCGGGTCGTGGCGACGACGATGGCGTCCTCGCCCTCGCCGTAACGGATGGAGACGAGCTCGCCGTCGTCGTCCTGGTACTCGACCTCGATGTCCGAGATGGCCGTCAGACAGCGCGGACACCAGTTGATGATCCGCTCGGCGCGGTAGATCAGCTCGTCGTCGTAGAGCTTCTTGAAGATCGTCTGGACGGCCTGGGACAGGCCCTCGTCCATGGTGAAGCGCTCACGCGACCAGGCGACACCGTCACCCAGACGCTTCATCTGCCCGGAGATCTGACCGCCGGACTCGCCCTTCCACTGCCAGACACGCTCGACGAAAGCCTCGCGCCCCAGGTCGTGGCGGGACTTGCCCTCCTTGGCCAGCTCACGCTCGACGACGTTCTGCGTGGCGATACCGGCGTGGTCCATTCCGGGCTGCCACAGCGTCTCGTAGCCCTGCATCCGCTTGCGGCGGGTCAGGGCGTCGATCAGCGTGTGCTCGAAGGCGTGCCCCAGGTGCAGGCTGCCCGTGACGTTCGGCGGCGGGATGACAACGGTGAACGGAGGCTTCTCGCTCTTCGCGTCGGCCTCGAAGTAACCGCGTTCTACCCAGCGCTCGTACAGCTTCCCCTCTACCTCGGCCGGCGCGTACTGGGTCGGCAGTTCGGGGGTGCTGGCTGGCTGATGCTGAGTGTTCTCGGTCACGGGCCACAGTTTACGGGGGCGGCCACCCCCGTTTCGAACCCGATACCGCAACCCGCCTCCCCCCGGCGACCACGCGGCGTAGCGTGATTGACGGCACACTCCCTCTCCCGATGGGCAGGGCGATGGCGGCGACAATCGGAGACCGGCTGGGCGAACTGCGGCTGCGCCGCGGTCTGACCCAGGAAGGTCTGGCCGAGAAGGCCCAGCTCAGCATCGACACCGTTCGCAAACTGGAGCAGAACCAGCGGCTGACAGCCCGGATGGGCACTCTGAACAGCCTCGCCCGCGCGTTGGACGTCGAGACATCAGTACTGCTCGGGGCCCCAGCAGTGCTCGCTTCATCCAACGGGAGCGAGCCACCGAGCCTCCTCACGCTCCGGCAAGCGGTGACGCCGTTGTCGGAATTCGCCGGCCTCGGGGACGAGGAGGACACACCGCCCCCTAGCGTGGCTCAGCTCCGGGCCGGCATTCGCAGCACTGAACAGATCCGTCGTCGCGGGGAGCTGACGAAGATCACAGCGTTACTGCCTGTCCTCCTCACGGACGCCCGTGCTGCCGTGCGTGAGTACACGGATGACGGCCGTGCGGCCGCGTACGCCGTCCTCGCCGAGGCGTATCAAGTAGCAGCCACCACACTGACGGCCTTTGGCAAGGAAGACGCCGCATACACGGCCATCGAGCGTTCGATGGCGGCGGCTCGCCAGTCCGATGACCCCCGGTTGGAGATCATGGGCGTGTCATCGCTGTCCTGGATCTTCTCCAAGCAGGGCCGTATCTCCGATGCCGAGCAAGTGGCGGATGGCGGAACGCATCGAGCCCGGCTTTCGTTCGGCCCCGATCGACCTCTCGCTGTGGGGAATTCTGCTTCTGCGCGGTGCTTCAGCAGCTGTACGCGCCGAACGCAACGACAGCGCCGAGGAACTGCTCTCTCTCGCCGCTGCGGCCGCAGCGAGAATCGGGAGCGACCGCCTTGACTACGCCACGCCCTTCGGGCCAACGAATGCGGGAGTCGCCACCGTGAACGCCTTCGTCGACATGGGCAAGCCCGACAAGGCGCTCAGCCACGCGAGGCGCATCCCCAGCCTGTCGACGCTGCCGCCCACATGGCTTGCCCGGCACCACGTGGACCGCGCCGTGGCGCACGCCGAGCTGCGCCAGGACGCCCAGGCCACGCGCGCGCTGCTGGTCGCCGAGCGGATTGCCCCTGAATGGATGCGATATCACTCCTCGTCCCGGCACTTGGTTGCCGAGCTGCGGGAGCGAGAGCGGCGTCGGTCCTCCTCCATCAGGGAACTGGCCATCCGTCTCGAACTCGAAGACTGAGACGACATAGGACGCACTGTCCTACCGGATCCCAGGAGTCGCACGTCCTGTCCCTGGGCTGATTCCCCGTCCTGTCACACCGTTTGCACGAACGGACCGACGACCTTCGGACGGTGGCACCACCATGGAAGACGTTTCACAGCAGCTCATCGTGCGGCGCTGGACCAGGCACCCGAGAAGTGTTGGCCTGGCACGCGCGGAGCTGCAACAGGCCCTGCTCACATGGGGCCTGGCGGTGATCGAGGACTCGGCTCTGCTTGTTCTCTCGGAACTGGTCACCAACGCCGTGGTCCACGCCCGCGTACCCAGAGGGAGGCAGATCGAGACGCGCTACGAGCGCGAACCCAAGGGCGTTCGGATTGAGGTACACGATGCGTCGGACGCACAACCCTCTCTGCGCTCTCCGACCATCGATTCGGGGCGCGGGCGGGGGCTGACGCTGGTCGATGCGGTCGCCGACGAGTGGGCCGTGAGCAAACGGAACGGACCGGGCAAAGTGGTGTGGGCTGTGGTCAGGCTCCCCCGCTGAGCCACGTGCCCGCGCCACGGTTCCGTACGAATTACCTGGATGTTTGGTAACGGTGTGAACCCCGCCGCCACGCGACCCACCCGTTTCCGCCAAGATGTTCGGAACGGATAAATACCGGAGGGGAACCCAGTAGTCACTCGCTCCCCAGTCTCACTCTGGGCCCATAGGGCCATGTGTGACCAGACTCAGCCATCACCGCATGGGGGAGGTGACCTTGATGGCTACGTTCGCTGCAGGACAGCAGACCGACCGAGCTGTGCTTCCTCAGCAGCTCGCTCTCGAATCCGCGTCAGCAGACACCCCAGGGAGTAGGGACGAAACGGGGCGCGGACGCCGTAGGGCGCCCGGCAGCGGACATCGTCGAGAGGCGATATCCGGTGGTTCACCTGCCACCGGATGCGTCACCCCCACTCCTCGGAGTGGGGAGCGGAGCCGTGAGGCTCACCCAGTCGTATTCGTTCTCGACAAGAGTGGTCGGCCCTTGCAGCCCACCAGCGCCGCGAGGGCACGAAAGCTGCTTCAGCGGGGACGGGCGGCCGTGCGCCGACGTGCCCCCTTCGTCATCCGGCTGAAGGACCGCACCATGGCCGAGTCCTCGGTGGGCGGTGTGGAACTGGGGATCCACCCCGGCAGCAGGCAGACCGGCATCACCGTCTTCACGGCGACCGCGACCGCGACTTCGGCGGGTGACACACGGCAGGGCCTCTACGGGATCGAACTCGCCCACTGCGGTGGACAGATCCGCGACTCGCTCACCCGGCGCTCGGCCTACCGCCGGGGTCGGCGACCGCGGAATCTGCGCTACAGAGCGCCTCTCTCGTCCACCGCCGCTCTCAACACCTCTGGGTCGGCGCCGGCCCGCGCCTTGGCCGTCGCCCACACTCTCGACGCTCTGTGCGTAGGCGTATTCGGGGCGGTACAGCAACACCCCCGGACCATCCGGGCCGTGTCGGCGACGGGTCGCGGGACATGCGCCCGTACACGCACCGACAGCTACGGGTTCCCCCGCCTACGCCTTCCACGGCGCAAGCACGTCTCCGGGTTCGCCACCGGCGACTACGCGCGAGCCGTAGTGGCCACCGGCAAGCGGGCAGGGACGCACACCGGGAGACTCGCCGTCCGGTCCACCGGTGGCTGCGACATCCGCACCCCGCGCGGTCTCGTCCAAGGGATCCACCACCGGCACATCCGCTTACTCCAACGGGCGGCGGACGGCTATGCCCACGCCACGCGCGCCGAAGGGCCGACACCTTGACCCAACTGGGCAAGGCGCCCCACATGCACGATTTTCAGCCCCGTCCCCAAGGCCGGGTTATCCACGCAAGGAGATCTTGAATGAGTTACAACCAACCGGGCCCGTACGGCGGTCAGCCCCAGCAGCCCGGCCCGTACGGCCAGCCGGGCCCTTACGGCCAGCAGCCGCAGGCGCCCCAGCCCGGCTACGGCTACCCGCAGCAGGCTCCGCAGGGTGCCCCGCAGCAGCCCCAGCAGGGTTACGGCTACCCCCAGGCTCAGCAGCCCGGACCCTACGGCCAGCCGCCGCAGCAGCCCCCGTACGGCGGTGGCACCCCGGGCGCCTACCCGCCGCCCCCGCCGGGCGCCGAGCCGAAGAAGAAGACGGGTCTGATCATCGGCGCCGCGGTCGTCGCGGTCGCCGTGGTCGCGGGTGGCGTCTGGTGGTTCACCGCGGGCGGTGGCGGTGGCGCCGACATAGCGGACGACGGTCCGCACAAGCTGACGACTCCGGCGACCGTGCTCACCGAGTACAAGAAGATGGACGGCAGCAGTGGTGGCGGACCGTCCGACGACGACTTCCTCAAGGATGTAGAGAAGAACGGCGTCAAGAACGGCAAGCAGGTCGATGCCAATTGGGAGGTGAAGGACGCGAGCAACCCGCTGGCCGGAAAGCTCATCACGTTCGGCGGTGCCTACGGCGAGATCGAGGATCCGGAGGCGGTCGTCGACTCGGTGTTCGCCACCATCGAGGCGAAGTCCAAGGAGGACAAGGACGCCGAAGTGGAGGTACTGGGCAGTCCGAAGGAGTACAAGCCCGCGGAGCTTGAGGGCGCCGTGCTCAAGTGCCAGCAGCTCAAGTCCAAGCCGGACGCCTCCGAAGCTCCCGCCACCGGGCCGAAGGAGTTCACCATGACGGTGTGCGCATGGGGCGACCACAGCACGGTTGCCTTTGTGATGCCCATGGACATGTCCACCTTGATGTCTGGCAAGGGCACCACGCCCGAGGACGCTGCGAGCATCACCGCCAAGCTGCGCAAGGAAATCCGCGTCAAGGCCTAACAGACAGCAAAGGAACGTGCAGGACTGCTCGGCCAGTTGACCAACTGGCCGAGCAGCATCCGCGTAGGCAGCCACCGTCCTGCTCTTCTCTCGACCTCGTGGTTCTTGACGTTACGCAGCACCAGCGTGGGGTTCACACTTGCTGACGGGCAAGATCTATAGGCCGTTACCGCGAACATACGCAGCGACGACGCTCGCATCGGGATCAAGTAGAGCCCCGGCGATGAGGATTTCCGACCGCGCGGCCAGGACCGCAATGTTCTTGGCTGAGCCAGGAAAGGGCCCTACTGCAACTCCGCACCTGACCAATCAGGACGGCCAGCCTGGTCTGACGGCGACGACTTTCAGCCGTTAACCGAAGCGGCCGTAGAACGGTGGCCGACCGGAGGTCGCGAAGTCCACTGCGATCCAGCCATATACGCATCACCCCCTGGTGTCACCCACCAATCTCATGATCACATGGACTTGATTGCGAACTCCAGTTCTAACAACTTATTGAGGATTACGTGACACGCTCAAATACCAAGCGGCTCACTACGGCAATCTTCCTGGCTACAGCGGTTGCTGTGACCCCCGTGGCAACCGCAGCGCCCGCGTCAGCAAGCCAGGCCGATTGTGTCAGCTTCCTGTCTGCCCTCAAGTACACCGTCGGCCCGAAGGTGAGGGAGGCGTGCCATTGGCGAGCCGTGGAATGGCCCATGCGCAAGCCCAGCGAACCGTGCATGAATCTGCTCAGGGACGTTGGCATCAGCAACTGGAACCATCGATTCACAGCCTGCTACAAGGCGTGAGAGCTGCCGTACAGACTCGCTGGCCTGGAGCACGCAGGCACAAGGTTAAAAGGGTGCGTGGCCAAGTGGTTGGCCACGCACCCTTTTGCCCGCCTGGCGCCATGCTCGCGCACTAAGGTCTACCCCCTGGCGCCAGATGAGCCGCCCGTCGGCTACGCCGACTTCTCGTGCCGCCCGTCGTTCTTCACGATCCGCGGCACCAGCGTCGGGTTCACGTTGTTGTGGACGACGTCCGCGGTGATGACGACGCGTGCCACGTCCTTGCGGGACGGGACCTCGTACATCACCGACATCAGGACCTCTTCCATGATGGCGCGCAGTCCTCGCGCACCCGTTCCCCGCAGGATCGCCTGGTCGGCGATGGCCTCCAGGGCCGGGCGGTCGAAGTCCAGCTCGACGCCGTCGAGTTCGAAGAGGCGCTGGTACTGCTTGACCAGGGCGTTGCGCGGTTCGACCAGGATCTTCAACAGCGCCTCGCGGTCCAGGTTGTGGACCGAGGTGATGACGGGGAGACGGCCGATGAACTCCGGGATCATCCCGAACTTCACCAGGTCCTCCGGCATGACCTCCTGGAACTGGTCGCTGGCGTCGATCTCGCGCTTGGAGCGGATCGTGGCGCCGAAGCCGATGCCCTTGGCGCCGGCGCGCGACTCGATGATCTTCTCCAGGCCGGCGAAGGCGCCGCCGACGATGAAGAGGACGTTGGTCGTGTCGATCTGGATGAATTCCTGGTGGGGGTGCTTACGGCCGCCCTGCGGGGGGACCGAGGCCGTCGTCCCTTCCAGGATCTTCAGGAGGGCCTGCTGGACGCCCTCGCCCGACACGTCCCGTGTGATCGACGGGTTTTCGCTCTTCCGGGCGACCTTGTCGATCTCGTCGATGTAGATGATCCCGGTCTCGGCCTTCTTGACGTCGTAGTCGGCCGCCTGGATCAGCTTCAGCAGGATGTTCTCGACGTCCTCGCCGACGTACCCGGCCTCCGTCAGCGCCGTGGCGTCGGCGATGGCGAACGGGACGTTGAGCATCCGGGCCAGGGTCTGGGCGAGCAGGGTCTTGCCGGAGCCGGTGGGGCCCAGCAGCAGGATGTTGGACTTCGCGAGCTCGATCGCGTCGTCCCTTCCTTGGCCGTTCTCGCCGGCCTGGACGCGCTTGTAGTGGTTGTACACCGCGACCGAGAGGGCCTTCTTCGCGGGCTCCTGCCCGACGACGTACCCCTCGAGGAACTCGTAGATCTCCCGCGGCTTGGGGAGTTCCTCCCACCGCACCTCGGAGGTCTCGGCGAGCTCCTCCTCGATGATCTCGTTGCAGAGGTCGATGCACTCGTCGCAGATGTACACCCCGGGGCCTGCGATGAGCTTCTTCACCTGCTTCTGGCTCTTTCCGCAGAATGAGCACTTGAGCAGGTCGCCGCCATCACCGATGCGTGCCACGAGGTGCTTCCCCTTCGCCTGGGAGCGCTTGGTTCAGCGGCTCCTGGTGCCTCATATCCGACGGTACCTTGCCGGGCCCCTCGTTCGGGCCCCCCTTGGCACGGTTCACATTGACGTGTACCGCGCCAAGGGAAGGTCGGGCGTCAGGCGGCCGCTGCGGCCGTGCTCTTACGGGTGGAGACGATCTGGTCGACCAGGCCGTACGCGAGGGCGTCCTCGGCGGTCAGGATCTTGTCGCGCTCGATGTCCTCGCGGACCTTCTCGATCGGCGTGGAGGAGTGCTTGGCCAGCATCTCCTCGAGCTGCTCGCGCATGCGCAGGATCTCGTTGGCGGCGATCTCCAGGTCGGAGAGCTGCTCCCGGCCGGTCTGCGAGGACGGCTGGTGGATCAGCACGCGGGCGTGCGGCAGGGCCATCCGCTTGCCGGGGGTGCCGGCGGCCAGCAGGACGGCGGCGGCGGACGCCGCCTGGCCCATGCAGACCGTCTGGATGTCCGGCTTCACGAACTGCATCGTGTCGTAGATGGCGGTCAGCGCGGTGAAGGAGCCACCGGGGCTGTTGATGTAGATCGAGATGTCGCGGTCCGGGTCCATCGACTCCAGGCACAGCAGCTGCGCCATGACGTCGTTGGCGGAGGCGTCGTCGATCTGCACGCCGAGGAAGATCACGCGCTCCTCGAAGAGCTTCGCGTACGGGTCGTACTCACGCACGCCCTGGGAGGTGCGCTCGACGAAGCGGGGGACGACGTAGCGGTTGTCCACCTGCGGGCCCGTGTAGAGGCCGCTCGCGGAGGCGCCGGAGAAGTTGTTCATGTGGGTGTTCACCATCCTGGTGGCGTTCTGGGGCTGGAGGTCTCGGCGTACGAGAGGGGGGGGCGGGAGTGCCGCCGGTCCGGTGGGAGCCGG
>NZ_JBSGZO010000353.1:0-8997 GCF_053611045.1 Streptomyces sp. NPDC054841
CCGCGGTCGGCGCCCTGCTGGGCGACGTACGGGACTGGCCCGAGCGCGAGTTGCGGATCTCGGCGGTCGACGCGCGGACCGGGAGTCTCGAAGTGTTCGACGCAAACTCGGGCCCGACCCTTCTCGAAGCGGTCGCGGCAAGCTGTGCGGTGCCCGTGGTCTGGCCGCCCGTGACCGTCGCGGGCCGCCGCTGGATGGACGGCGGCAGCCGCTCAACCAGCAACATCCGCCTCGCCCGCGGCCACCGCCGCATCGTGGCGCTCGCGCCGATACCCAACGCCGTCGGTCCGCACCCCAGCGCCACGCAGGAGGCCGTCGCCCTGGCGGCGGACGGCGCCCGCATCACCGTCCTGGCCCCGGATCGCACCGCCCGCCGCGCGATGGGCCGCAACATGGTGGACGACTCCCGCCGCCCGGCTGCCGCCCGCGCCGGACACGCCCAGGCGACCGCAGTCGCAGAGACCGTGGCCGAGGTGTGGCACGGCTGACGCAACCACGGGTGGCGCCCGCCGAGAGGAGGGGCCTCGACGGCGATCATGGTCATCAGTCCTGATCGTGGCCCGAGGAAGGGTTCCGCTCGACAACCTGTTCCCGGCGCCTGGCTGTTTCCACTCCGTAGCGCCCGACTATGCCGCCGGTTTCCCGAAGCAGACTGATGAGCTCGGACGCCAGGCGGCAGTCCGGACGCTGCTCCGCCGCAGCAACCACGGCCGTGTCGACGGGTGACCTGAACCCGACCTCGGGAAACACCTGGCTCGCGACATCACTCCTCACAGGCGCAGCCTGGACAGGCGGACGAGCAAAGATCTGGCGCCCTGGGAGCGCGGGCGTTTCAGGTGCGTTCGGCGGTGAACGGTCCGCCGGTGCCGAAGGCCAGGGCGGCGAAGCGTTCGCCGATGCGGCGGTGTGTGGCGGCGTCCGGGTGGAGCTGGTCGGGCAGCGGCAGCTCGGCGAAGTCCGCCTCGCCATAGAGGTCGCGGCCGTCGAGGTGGTGCAGGTTCGGGTCGTCGGCTGCCCGCTGCTTCACGATGCGGGCCAGTTCCTCCCGGATGACGTTGAGCGTCAGCTTCCCGCTGCGCCGTTCCGCGGGGTCGCCCGCGGCCCGGAACTGCAGCTTTCCAGCGCTGAGGTTGCTGAAGTCGGGGGCGCTGGGGCCGGGGGTGTCCTCGTGGATGGGGCACAGGATGGGCGAGACGACCAGCAGCGGCGTGGTGGGATGTCCCTCGCGGATGGTGTCGAGGAAGCCGTGCACCGCCGGAGTGAAGGCGCGCAGACGCATCAGGTCGGTGTTGACCAGGTTGATGCCGATCTTGACGCTGATCAGGTCCGCGGGGGTGTCCCGCAGGGCGCGGGCGGTGAACGCGTCGAGCAGGGCGCTGCCGCCGAGACCGAGGTTGATCAGCTCCACGCCGCCGAGAGAGGCGGCCAGCGCCGGCCAAGTCGTGGTGGGGCTTGCGGCGTCGGAACCGTGGCTGATCGAACTGCCGTGGTGCAGCCACACCTTGCGGCCCTCGTCCGGCACGGCCTCGACGGCGGCGTCGGTGCGCAGGGCGACCAACTGGGTGATCTCGTTGTGGGGCAGCCAGATCTCCATGTCCTTCACACGGTCGGGCAGACCGGTGAACCGGACCGTGCCGACCGGGCCGGGCCGGGTTTCCGCCGACCCGGTGGTCATGTCCACCAGCAGCACGTTGCCGCCCGTCACACTGGCCTGCCCGGCCAGGCGGCCATCGACAAGCAGGTCGTACACACCGTCCGGACGGGGCGGCGCGCCCTGGTAGGCCATCTTGGTGCGGAGCGTGTCCAGCTCAACGGAGGTGGCCCGGCTACGGAACACCAGCCGTACGCCGGAGGGCTGGGCCTCCGCCATGGCCAGCTGCCCATCGGCGCACTGCATGCGCGCCCGGGCGGGCAGCCGGTGCGGCAGCACACCGTGCTCGGTGCGTTCCAAGTCGAGTGCGCCGCGCAGGAGGTCGGCGGTGACGGGCGTGGTGACCCAGTCCGTCGCCCGGGGCGCGGTGGAGGAGCCGGGGACGGGATCTTGCTGAGCACTCATGATCTCAGCCTGTCAACCGGGTTCCTGAATCCGCAAATGGCTTTCCGGCCCACCCATGGTCGGTGCCGACGGTCGCCGTCCACCAGACGGCCGGCCCGGGCGTGCAACAGATACAGGATCCCGCTCAGCCGCTGATCGGCTACAGCTGCATCCAGTCGTCGACGACCACTCAGCCTTACCCTGCCGTAAGGCTCCTTCTTGTAATCGTGCTGTGACCGTCCGTGGCATGTGACGTGTGACACGCCTGTGACAGTCGACGGACGCCGTCGTGAAGTCGCCCCGGCAGCCTTTTGAAAAGAGGGCAAAACGCAGTATTCGGGCATAAGCCCCTGCTTCCGAGGGTGTGAGCAGTGATGACCGGGCCGATCCGCCGGAGGGAATCCCATGAGCCTCGCACTCGCCACGCCGTACGCCGAAGCCCCCGCACCCGCGCTGGCTCCGCGTGAGCAGGAGACGCTGCGGCACATCGCCGCCGGACGCACCTACCTGCAGACGGCCCGCCACATGGGGCTCTCCAAGCACACCGTCGACGCCTACCTCCGCCGCATCCGGGCCAAGCTCAACATCAACACCACGGCCGAACTCACCCGACTGGCCATCTCCCTCGGCCTGTGACACCCGGCCACCCGCCCGTCCAAGCCCAGCGGCGACGACGGCTGTGCTCGCGTCTCATGCACGATCACGATCACACCACGGGCCGTCCGGCACCAGGGCGCCGAGCACTGCAAGCAACTGCGGCGGCTCAACCGGGTCCGGCAGCGAGCCGATCTCCGACCACGCGATCCAGGCGTGCGTGTCCAGGTTGGCCTGCTCGTCGGGGAGCAGGCCGGTCCGTACGAGCGATGGTTGCTCCTCGGCAAACTGAGCGACGAAGAAATGCTCCGACCCGACGTACCGCTTGCCGTTCCACTGCACATCACGGTCGACCGGCACCGACCGGTCAAGAACCGCAGCCGGGTCGAGTCCGGTTTCCTCGGCCAGTTCGCGTCGCGCCGCCGCCAGCGGCGTCTCGCCAAGCTCGATGCCGCCGCCGGGCGGCTCCCAGAGCCGTGTCCCGTCGAACGGATCACGCCAGAGCAGAAGAAGCAGGCGATGGGCGGCGTCCAGGCAGATGACCCGGGAGGCGGGCCGGAGCGTTGATTCCACCGCCCTGACGTTACGCGGTGCTCGGAATGTCGATGAAGGCCTGGGCTGTGTTGATCGACAGCTCGGACACGGGCCAGGACCTGTCCCACAAACGATCACCTGCTCGCTGAGATCGGTGTGCGGGTAATGGGTTTGCTGGGGTGCGGGGAGTACGGCGATGCTGAGCCCGTGCCTGGGCAGAGGAAGCGGAAGCAACATGAGCAGGAGAGGCGCCGGCGGGATGCTTCCCGCTTCGCCCCTGAGGCGGGACGCTGGGAAGTGCTCTTCGAGACCGAGGATGCGTCGGAATGGCGCGCTCAGGTTCGGCGCTTGCGAGCCGAGAACGAGCAGATCGACTGGACACTGGTCCGAATGGACACGCTCTGTGGGCGGTTGGTCCAGCCGACGACCTATCGGATGAGCTTGTTCGTCCCGACCGTTGCGCCCGTTGTCGTCCATGACCGCCACTGACAAGGGATCACGTGCCACGTGGAGGCGAGCTGACGGATACGGCGTGGGAGCGGATGGAACCGTTGCTTCCGCAGGTCGACGGGCGCGGTCGTCCGTGGCGTGATCACCAACAGGTGGTCGACGCGGTGTGGGACGCGGCCATGGCGCACACCTCACTGCCCATGCATGACGGAACGCGCGATGCGGAAACCCACGTCATCGACCTGGAAGGTCGGGTGGCTGCGGCGCCGCACCGAGGCCCGGCAACTCCAGTGCTCGTCGAACCACCCGCCGCCACGCAGCACCCGGTAGGTGCCGTAGACCTCGGGGTCGTAGATGTCCCAGCACCATTCCCACACGTTGCCGAGCATGTCGTAGAAGCCCCAGGCGTTGGGCTGCTTGCCGCCCACCTCGTGGATGCGTTCGCCCGAGTTGCCGCGGCACCAGGCGATCTCGTCAAGCGGCCCGTAACGCGGTCCGGTCGTACCGGCACGACAGGCGTGCTCCCACTCCGCCTCGGTCGGCAGCCGGTACCCGTCGGCGGACGCGTCCCACTCGATGCCTTCGCCGTCGGCATGAAGGTGGTAGGCGGGCGCGAACCCGTCGCGCTGGGACAGGGTGTTGCAGAACCGGACCGCGTCCCACCAGGAAACCCCCTCGACGGGTAGCTGGTCCCCACGAGCGGTGCTCGGCCGCCGGCCAGTGACCTGTGCGTGCAGCGCCTGGGTGACCGGGAACGCCGAGAGCCGGTAGGGCGCAAGCTCCACCGGCCAATTGCGCTGCGTCCGCCGGTCCGACAGCGTTACCTGCCCCGGCGGGACGGCGATCATCTCGTCCTCTGCGCTCACATCCATGATCGGAAGATCCTACTGACGCTCGTCTTGGGTGAGCTGCGGCAGGCCTTCCGCGCCCCGGACCTGGATGGCAAGCTCACAGCTCGCTCATCGAGTGCAGTTCGGCGAACTCGTCGGCGAGCATGCCCATCATGACGAGATCGTGGCGCCGACCGGCGAAGAACACCTGATCGCGGAGCCGGCCCTCCTCGATGAAGCCGAGCCGACGATGAAGTGCCAGCGATGCCGCGTTGTGTGCGAAGATCCGCGCTCCGCACTTGTGAAAGCGCCGCTCGGCGAACATGAAGCGCAGCAGCATCACGACAGCTTCTGCCGCGTAGCCCTTGCATCGATGATCAGCGCCGATCGTGACGCCGTACTCGAACCAGCCCGCACATGGGTCGGCGTGGTGCGAGCCGACAGCACCGACTATTTCCCCTGTGTCGGCGGCTTCGATTGCCAACTGGAAGCAGTTGCCGTCGGACTTGGCAGCGGCCTGCTCCTTCGCCCAGGCGCGGTGGCTCTCGGCGGAACGGGGTGGGTGCAGCGTGTCTCCCAACCGCTCGTCGTCCTCGGCGAAGCGCATGAACGCGGTCCAGTCGTCGGGCTCGATACCGCGCAGGCGTACCCGTTTGCCAGTCCAGAACGATGCCATCCCCTATTCGATCACGCTGCAACGCGCGAGGTCCAGACATTCGCCAACCGTCTGAGATGGCCTGTGACCTGGCACTTCGAGGTCACCGAACATGCCAGGTTCGAGTCGTGTTCGGCACCGGAGATCAAATGACCATGCCATGGGCGGCATGGGGCCGAGCCGAGGAGGCGCAGGCCCGCCGAACGTCACACAGATGGATGGCCTGCCATGCACCGGCCAGGGTCCGGCGGAGGGCTCGACGAAGCGTACGCCGCCACGTCCACCGCGCCTTCCCGTGGCGGGTCCGGCTTTCCGGGCCGGTCGTGGCGGATGATCGGCCTGACCGCCCTGGTACGGCGGGGCAATGGCACACACGCGTGCGGGAGGTCGCGGTGGCGGAGCATCCGGTGATCGGGTATCTCGTCTGGGCCGTACTGTTCGGCGCCATCTTCGCCTGGGAGGGCATCGGCCTGATCCGGGTCGACGACGCCTTCCCCACCCTCAGCGATGCCGTGCGCGCCGTCATGCGCCGTCCCGCGGGGCGATGGGCGCTTTTCGCCCTGTGGCTGTGGTTCGGCTGGCACGCGTTCGTCCGCGGCTGGCACTTCCTGCTCCGGGACGCGTCGTGATGATCCGTCGGCGCGGGGGAAGGGGCCGGCCGTGCTTCCCCTGCCGCTGAACATCTCGCTCATGCTGATCGGCTATGCGCTGGTCATGGGATACCTCGCCCTCGGCCTGCGCATCCTGCGCCGGCAGCCGTACGGCTCCTGGCAGCCTGCGCGGCGTCCGGCCCGGGTGGCCTCGGGGCGCGGGTGGCCGGGACTGATCCGCCAGGTGGCCGGCACCGCGGTGGGCGGTTATGTGCTGCTGATGGCCGTCGTGGCCGTGACCTATGAAGGTGTGGCGGGCCGGGGAGGCCGGCTGCTGGCGAGTGCGGTCACGGGTGGCGCGCTGCTCGTGGGGATCACGCTGCCGGTCTTCTTCCTCGCATCGTGGGTTGCCGTACGACTGCAGCATCATCGAAGGAGAAGGAGGGAGAAGAGCGCCGAGGAGTGAGGATGAGGCTGTCGTTCCTGGGGCCTCTGTATGCGGAGCCTGGCCCCTTCGTATCCGTGTACCTGGACACTTCGCGCGACATCGACCATCCGGAGCGGGCGATCGCGCTGCGCTGGCGCCGCCTGCGCGACGAGCTGACCCGACAGGGCGTCGACCGGGCGACCATCACGGCTGTGGAGCAGGTGGTGGGCGCGGACGCGGAGCTGCCCGGCATGCACGGGCAGGCCATCTTCACCGCCCACGGGGCGCTGGTGCTGGACGGAGAGCTGCCGAAGCCGCCCGCGCACGACTCGGCGCGCTACGGCACCTTGCCCGACGCGATGCCCCTGGTGGCGCAGCACGTTCCGGAGATCCCGTATCTGACCGCGGTCGTGCACTACGGCGGACTGCCCACCGCCGAGACCGAGGGCACGGTGACGGTGGTGGCGGAGACCGGTGTCTGGCCTGTTTCGAACGTCGCCCCGGGCGAGCGGCTGCACCGGCGGGTCCCGGTGGGCGAATGGCACGACACGGCCGTCCGGCTCGGCCACGAACTGGACCAGCGGGCGCGCCAGGACGGCGCCGACGCCTTCGTGATCGGCGGGGACGAATGGGCCTGCGGCGTCCTGGTGCGCAGACTGCCCGACAGGCTGCGGGACCGGGTCGTACGGGTCGGGGGCGAGACGCCGACGGACACCGGGCGGGCGCTCCTGGAGCCGCAGCTCGAAACGGTCTTCCGAGGACACATGGCCATCCACGACCGGGTACTCGTGGAGACGTTCATCGCCAGGCGGGCCCGGCACGGGGCCGCGGCCGAGGGTCTGGCCGCCACGGTCGCCGCACTGCAACGCGGCCAGGTCGCGGCACTGCTGCTCAACCGCCCGCCGGGGTCGTCCCGCTGTCTCTGGGCGGGCTCACAGCCCACTCAGCTGGCCCTGACGGAGGACGAGCTGCTGTCCTTCGGGGTACGGGCACCCCGGGAGGAGCCTGCCGACGAGGCCTTGGTCCGCGCGCTCGTGGGCACCGGTGCCGAGCTGGTCGTGGCACCGGAGCACGTGCTGCGCCTGCAGGAAGGCGTCGGCGCGCTGCTCCGGTACACCGACCCGGGGACGCCGTGCTGACGGCGGAGTCGTCATAGCGGACTCGTCCTGCCGACGGACCCGGCGCGGTCCCGGCGCGGTCCCGGCGCGGCCCCGCCGCGGGCTTGGCGCGGGATCGGCGAGGGCTCGCCAGGATGAGGGACTTGTCGCGCCGGCGCGCCTGCCGGGTGGCAGCAGCCCGGTCACGGCTTGGCTGCCAGGGGCTGCTCGGTGGCGGACGCAGGCGGCGACACGGCGAGCAGCGAGGCCGGCAGGGCCACGAACGCGGTGGTGCCGGAGCCCTCGGTCGGGCGTAGCTCGACCTGCGCGCCCAAGCGGGCGGCGAGCCTGCCGACGACATAGTGGCCGAGGAATCCCGTCGGTGCGACGAGGAAACTCTCCTCGCCTGCCAGCCGGGCGTTCGCCCGGGCCAGCCCCTCGGCGGACATCCCTATGCCGCGGTCCACGACGGCGAGGCAGTACTCGTCCACATCGCGCCAGCCGTACACCTCGACCGGCAGGTGCGCCGATGAGTAGCAGAGGGCGTTCTCGATCAGCTCCGCGAGCAGGTGGGAGAGGTCGGCGACGGCGTGGCCGCGGATGCGGCCCGGCTGGACGTCCGGCAGCACGACCCGCCGGTACTGCTCGACCTCCGAGAGCGCCGACTGCACCACCTCGAGCGTCGTGACCGTCCCCGACCAGGCACGGGGCGGGTCCTGTTCGCCGACCAGCACCAGGAGCGACTCGGCGTTGCGGCGCATCCGGGTGGCGAGGTGGTCGAGCTCGAAGAGCTCGCCGAGCGCGTCCGGGTCGATCTCCTGGCTCTCCAGCGTGGTGATCAGTCCGAGCTGGCGGCGGAGCAGACTCTGGTTCCTGCGGCCGAGGTTGGCGAGGGACTCGGACGTGTTGCGGCGCAGGGCCGCCTGCTCGGCGGCGAGGCCCACGGCCGTGCGCTCCACGTTGCGCAGGGCCGCGGCGAGCTGGGAGATCTCCTGGGCGCTGGTGTGGAACCTCGGCTCGTACGGAACGGGCGTGAGCGGTCGTGTGCCGGCCGGGTCCGGCTCCGCCTCCTGGATCCGTCGCACCGCCTCCCGCAGCCGGGTGCCGGCCACGTCGTCCGCCTCTTCCGCGAGCGCGCCCAGCGGTCGGGTGATGGAACGGGCCGAGAGCATGGCGAGGGCGGCCGCGACCACGACGATGAGGACTCCCAGCCCGATGAACCCGACCAGTTGCCCGGTCGCGGTGTCGCTGAGCTGCCCGGCCCGTGCCTGTGCGTCCGCGCCGACGCGTTGCTGTACGCCATACAGGTCGTCGACCAGGACCGTCATGGACTGCCACCACTGTGCGGGGTCCACTCCGGGACGTGAGCCGTCCGCGGCAGCGGAGGCCCGGTCCTCCAGGGCGAGGGCGCGCCGGGCATCCTTGGTCGCGAACGCCCCCTTGAGCGCCTTGCGCTGGACCGGTGTCGCCGACTGTTCGTACTGGCGCAGGGCCGCCACGCGGGCGGCCCGTACCTCGGTGAACTCCAGGTACTCGTCCCCTCGGAAGCGTCCGGCGGCGAAGACGCCGTTGAGCGCGCCGCGCTCCAGGGCCACCGATTCGGTGGCGTCGGCGAGCGCCTGCAACGCGGCCATCCCGTCGACCAGGGTCCGGTCGCCGCGGGCCGCGTCGGTGGTGTCGGCCGACTGCGCGCGGATGAACGCGGAGATCACGGCCGTGTAGTAGTCGAAGGTCTCGGTGCGGGCCGCGCTGCCGGCGTCGACGCCGGAACGCACGGCGACGAGC
>NZ_JBSGZO010000354.1:0-8985 GCF_053611045.1 Streptomyces sp. NPDC054841
GTCCAGGACCGCACACAGCTCGCGTCGGTGGACCGGCCCGGCGTGCGGCATCAGTCAGGTTTCCATCGCGAGGTCGCAGTCGGCGCAGATGCGCTCTGCGTACGCCGGGCCGTACCACTTCGAGCCCGGATGCTCGGAAGGCTTCCAGTCCGTCGCTTCCATGGCGAACGTGTCTTTGCCGCAGATGGTCCGTGGACCGGGGGCTGCCGGGTTTCCGGGAGCGGCGGGTGCTGCGTGGACTCGGCGGACGTGCCGGCTCTCGGCTGCCGGGGTGGCGGAGGGACCGGGCGCCGACACCGTCTCGTCCAACTCGTGCACAACGACGATCTCGCTCATGATCCGACGGTATGCCGTTGCGAGGGAGCACGCCTTCCCACTGCAGGCGCCCGCCGCCCGCCCCGCCGCCTGGCGGCTGTGCGGTCAAGCCCTGCCGTGCGCCTTCTGCGAGAGGCGCGACAGCGAGTCGAGGACCACGGCGGCGAGCAGCACACCACCGGTGATCACGGACTGCATCGGCGTCGGGATGCCCAGGAGAACCATGCCCGACGCGATCGACTGGATGACGAGCATGCCCAGCAGGACGGACCAGGTCGTACCGCGGCCGCCGAACAGGCTGACGCCGCCGATGACCGCCGCGGCGATGGCGTTGATCAGCAGAATGGTGGAGCCCGACGTCTGGCCCACCGCGGCGACGCGCGAAGCCAGGAAGAGCCCGCCGACGGCGGCCAGTGTCCCGGAGACCATGAACGCCGAGATCCGCAACCACACCACGTTGATGCCGGCGCGGCGAGCCGCCTCGGCACCCCCGCCGATGGAGAAGATCTTCCGCCCGTAGAACGTGCGGCGAAGGATGAAGTCGAGGCCGACGACGAAGGCGAGGAAGATCAGAAGGGCGAGCGGCAGACCCTCGAACCGGTTCAGGACGTAGGCGGCGGCGAACGCGACCAGTGCCACCGCACCCGTGCGCACAGCGATGACGCTGAGTGGCCGGGACAACACGCCGGCGGCCCTTCGGCGGCGTGCGTCCCGGTAGGACGCGAGGAAGAACGCGGCCACGCTGAGCGCCGCCAGCCCGTACGCGACTCCCGCGTCGTGGAAGTAGTAACTGGTCAGCGCATGGACCAGACCCTGCTCAGGGAGGTTGATGGTGCCGCTCGCGCCCAGGACGTAGAGCATGAGGCCGTTCCAGGCCAGCAGGCCCGCCAGAGTGACGACGAACGACGGTACGCCGACCTTGGCCGAGAAGAACCCCTGAACGGCTCCGATCGCTGCTCCGACGAGCAAGGCGGCGGCGATCGCCAGCCACTCCGGCAGGCCGTTGCTCACGTTCAGGACGGCGAACACCGCCGCAGTGAGCCCGCTGACCGAGCCGACGGACAGGTCCACCTCGCCGAGCAGCAGCACGAAGACGATGCCCAGGGCGATCATGCCCGTGCCGACGATGTCCACGCTGAGGTTGGAGAGGTTGCGGGGCGAGAGGAACTGTTGGTGAAGGCTCTGGAAGATGGTCCAGAGCACAACGACACACACGATCCCGGGAAGCGATCCGAGTTCGCCGCTGCGCAGCTTGCGGGTGAACTCGCCGACGTAACTCCTGAAGCCCCCTTCGCCCCCTGACCGGCGCTGATCGGCGGCTGCGGGCCTGGCGCCGACCGAATCGCCACCCGCTCCGGCGCGACCGAGGTTCTCGGATGCTCGTGTCCTTTTCACATCGCTCCCTCCCACGACCGGGCCTCGCGATGGGCGCCGGCGTTGTCGGTGGCACCGGTGATGGAGGAGACGATCTGCTCCTGCGACGTGGTCGGCACGCTGAAGAAACCATTGTTGCGACCGAGGTGCAGCACCGCGACCTGGTCCGCGACGGCTTTGACGTCACCGAGGTTGTGGCTGACCAGGAGGACGCCGATCCCGCGCTCCCGCAGCCGATCGATCAGGTCGAGGAAGTGGGCGGTCTGCTGGACGCCCAGCGCGGCGGTGGGCTCGTCGAGGATGAGCATCCTCGGTTCGCTGAGAAGAGCGCGCGCGATCGCGACGGTCTGGCGCTGGGTCGCGGAGAGGGAGGCGACGGGGACACGGACGCTGGGGATGCGTATGGGGAGGGTGTCCAGCAGGTCCAGTTCCCGGGCCCGGCGCTCCATGGACACCTCGTCGAGGACTCCGGTCCTGCCGATCTCATGGCCGAGGAAGAGGTTGCCCACGACATCGAGGGTTTCGCACAGCGCGAGGTCCTGGTAGACGCTGGCGATGCCCAGGCCCTGGGCATCACGGGGGCGGGAGATCCGGACGGGACGGCCGTTCCACTCGATGACCCCCGTGTCGGCGGGGCCTACGCCGGTGATCACCTTGACGAGGGTGGACTTGCCCGCGCCGTTGTCGCCCACCAGGGCGACGACCTCGCCGGCGTGGATCTCCAGCTCGACGTCCGTGAGTGCCCAGACAACGCCGAACCGTTTGCAGATGCCGCGCAACGCCAGCAGGGGAGTGCTCCGCACGTGAACCGCCTCCTTTGCCCGTCCCGTCTCTCCCTGCCGGTGATGCCGCACGACATGCGGGAGGTGCGGCGCCGGGCGGCCTAGTCGATGAGTCCGGCTTCCCGGCAGGCGGCTTCGACCGTCGGGGTGCAGATCTGGCTGACCGTGTAAAGGCCGCTCTTGACGACCGTGTCCTCGACCGTGCCGGCGGTCACGGGGACCAGGGGGCCCAGGACGGCCGGGATCTCCTTGTCGGTGTCATTGCTGACACGGTCCTTTGCGATGGTGTCGAGCTTCTCGCCGCGGCCCAGGGCGACTGCCATCTCGGCGGCGGCGTTGGCCTCTGCCTCGAAGGACTTGTAGACGGTGACGTACTGCTCGCCCTTGACGATCCGCCGCACGGCCGAGAGGTCGGCGTCCTGACCGGTGACGGGCGGCAGCGGCTTGATACCGGCGGCCTTGAGCGCGGTGACCACGCCACCCGCGAGCCCGTCGTTGGCCGCCAGGACGCCGTCGATGTTGTCCGCGCCCAGCTCGGCGATGGCGGCCGACATGTTCTTGAACGCGTTCTCCGGAATCCACTCGGCGGTGTAGTACGACCTGGCGATCTTCACCTTGCCCTTGAGTACGGAGAGCGCGCCCTTCATCAGGTCTCTCGTGTTCGGATCCGTGGGGTCACCGTTCATCATCACGATCTGGCCGTCGCGCGCCTTGGGACCCATCGCTTTGAGGAGCTCCTGGCCCTGGATCCTGCCGATCTCCTCCGAGTCGTAGCTGGAGTAGCCCGAGATGGGGCCCTCGGCGAGGCGGTCGTAGGAGACCACCGGGACGTTCGCCTCGCGGGCCCTGGTGATCGAGGAGCGGAGCGCCTTGTCGTCGACGGGATCAAGGATCAGGACCTTGGCACCGTCCGCGATCATGGATTCGACCTGCTGTTGCTGAGTGGCCACGTCCGCCGAGGCGTAGGCGTGGGTCACCCTGCAGTCGGGGCACAGCTCCTTGACCCTTTTCACGATCAGGGGCTTGTCGGCGGTCGCCCAGCGAGCGGTGTGCGTGTCCGGGAGCAGCAGTCCGACCGTGAAGCCGTCCTTGCCGGAGGCCCTGCCGCCCGCGTCGTCTCCTGCCTCACCGACCGCCCCGCAGGCGGCGAGACCGGCGAGCGCGGACACCGCCGTCATGGCGACGACAGCGCGCCCCGGACGGCTCTTCATCCGAGGGATCTTCCTGCCATGTCTCCGGCGGCTGTGCACCGTCTGGAGTGGATCCGACATAAACCCCAATGTAGGGGAAAATGTGAAAGGGCGACGGTGGCGGCTGTCCGACCGGTCCGATCTCCGACGCCCGGCGTCACAGCACGCCCGGCGAGCGGGTGCTGGTCACTGCCACTGCTCGTGCCGCGGGCGAACGCGGCCGGACCGTGCCGCAGGGGGATCAGACGGGACGCCGGGTGCCTGCGCCCGTTGCACCCGAGGAGGACCCTTCAGCCGCGGGGTGCATCCTTCGATGTAGGGGGAGTTCGCCTGTTCTTACGAGGAATACCGTCCGGGTCGCGTCGACGATGAAGGCATGACCGAGACCCTGAGCACACCGACCACGACTTCCTCCGCCGGCGCGGGCGGAGGCCGATTGGCCCTGCTCGACGTACTGCGCGGGGCCGCGATCCTCGGCACGCTGATGACCAACGTGTGGATCTTCACCGGTCCGGGCGCCGAGTGGGGGCTCCTGCAGAGCGGGACCGGCGACGCCGGCTTCGGGTCCTGGCCCGGGGCGGCCGAGCGCCTGTTCCGGCTGGTGGCGGACGGGAAGTTCCTGTCGATGCTGACGATCCTGTTCGGCGTCGGCCTGGCGATCCAGTTCGACTCCGCCGCCCGGCGCGGTCAACCCTGGCCCGGCCGCTACCGATGGCGGGCGCTGTTCCTGTTCGCCGAAGGGACTGTGCACTTCATCCTCGTCTTCGCATGGGACGTGCTGATGGGGTACGCGGTCACCGCACTGCTCGTCGCCTGGCTGCTGACACGATCGGACAAGGCGCGGCGGCGGGTCATGTGGTGGGCGGCCGGGCTGCATCTGGCATTGATGGGCGGGCTCACGGCGGTGCTGGTCGTTGCCAACCGGAGCCAGGGGGAGGGCGACGAGGGCGGAGGCGGTGTCTCCCGGGAGGTCGTCGATCTGTACGCGCACGGCAGTTACCTGGACCAGGTCTCCTTCCGGCTGGAGCACGCGGTCGCGCTGCGCATGGAGCCGGTGCTCTCCTTCGGGCTCCTGGTCTTCCTCTTCCTGCTCGGTGTGCGGTTGTTCCGGGCGGGCGCGTTCGGCGCGGACGAGAAGGGCCGGCGGATCCGTGCCCGGATGCTCGGCTGGGGCCTTGGCCTCGGAGTGCCGCTCACCGGGGCGATCGCCCTGGCCGGCCAGGACCTCTTTCTGCTGAGCCGGTACTGCGCCGCCCCGTTGACGGCGGTCGGCTACATAGGCCTGATCGGTGCCGTGGTGGACCGGGTGCGGCGTCCCGGCCCCCTGACCACCGGTCTCACCTCCGTCGGCCGGATGGCACTGTCCGGCTACGTGCTCCAGAACGCCCTGTGCGTGCTGGTCTCGTACGGCATCGGACTCGGCCTCGCGGCCCGGTTCGGAGAGTCGGCCCGCCCGTGGTGGGTGATGGGGCTGTGGGCGGCGGTGTGCGTCGTCCTCATGGCGGGTTCCACGTTGTGGCTGCGTCGGTTCTCGAACGGCCCGTTGGAGTCCGTGCAGAAGTGGGCACTGCGGCGCTGACGGATCCGTTCGGCCGCGCAGTGCCTCATGGCCGGCCGGTCACGAACCAGTCGAGAGCCGCGGTCAGTTCTGCCGGCTTCTCCACCGGGAGTTCGTGGCCGGCGTCCACGATCCGCACCACCGCGTCCGGGTAGGCCTTCGCCATCCGCAGCATCTGCGAGACGGGCAGCTGGATGTCGTGGTAGCCGTGCACCAGCAGGGTGGGTGTGCGGATCTCGCCGACCCGGTCGAGGACGTCGAAGGCCCGCATGGCGGCGTAGCACGTCATGACCACCTCCTGCGGCGTGGCCGAGGAGGCCCGTATGTGCTTCCGGACCTCCTCGCGCGGGTAACCGGGGGCGAAGGCCCGCTGGATGTTGGCGGCGACGAACAGCTTGAACGGCACCCGCGTGGACGCCGCCATCAGCAGGCCCCGCCCCCGGCTGTAGGTCATCCGGCTGATCGAGTTCACCAGCACCATGCGCTCCACCCGCTCGGGGTGGGAGAGGGCGATGGTCTGCGAGATCATCCCGCCCATGGAGTGGCCGACGAGGACGAATCGCTCGACCTTCAGATGGTCGAGGAGGGCCAGGACGTCCGTCGCCAGGTCCTTGATCGTCCGCGCCCCCGCCCCGCTGCTCTCGCCGTGACCGCGCAGGTCGAGCCGTATCACCCGCCGCTTCTCGGCGAAGTGCGCCATCTGGTGGTCCCAGCGGTGCCGGTTCGCCGTCCAGCCGTGGACGAACACCAGGGGCACACCGTCACCGTCGCGGGGGCCCTCGTCGTCGTACGTCAGTGCTGCGCCGTCGACTTCGAGCTGCGGCATGGGTCGTCGCCTCCTGGGATGCGGTCTGGTTACTGACGGGTACGGTAGTCGGCCGCCGGGGAATCCGTCACCGTCGTCTGCCAAGGAAGTCGAGAATGTGACCGAACACGTCGAGGGCGGCGCCCCTGCCGAGGAACGTGTCCAGGTGACCGTAGCCGGGAATCTCGGTGTAGGCCACGTCCAACTGGGGCCGGCGGTGGGCGAGAACCTCGTGGCAGAGCTTCTGCGAGTCCAGCCAGAGCCCGTTCTCACTGCCGGCGAGCAGCAGGACGGGGGTGTCGATGCGGCCGGCCGCGTCCAGCGCGTTGGGCGGCAGGGCCCGGTAGCGGTGGTCGGCGTCATGCCATCGCATCACGCTGCGGGCCAGTTCGATGCGGCGCAGGTGCGGCAGGATCCACAGCGGCGCGGGGCCGAGCAGCTCCGCGAGCCGGTTGTGGGTGGCCTCGGACAGGTGCTCGTGCACGAACAGCGAGGCGCCCGTGCCCCATGCCGAGTTGTGCAGGATCTGGCAGGTCGGGTCCGGGCAGCTCGCCTTCCGGGAGGCCAGCGCGAACAGCGGGGTGTACTTCGACCAGAGCCCCACCGTGCGGAAGTCGACCGGTATGTGGTCGATCCGGGACCTCAGCAGTTCCCCGGCCACCGTCATCCGCAGCGAGGTGCGGCCCGCGAGCTTCGGTGTCAGGAACACGCCCTGAGACACCACGCCCGCGAGGCCCGGCACCAGTCCGGCCGCCATGCTCATCGACAACGTGAGCGAGCCGATGCAGTGGGCCACCACGAACAGCGGCCGGTCGCCGATGCGCTGCCGGATGCGGGAGACGGCCTCGGGGATGTCGTACAGCGCGACGTCGTCGTACGTGTACTTCTGGCCGGTCTCGTTGTACGGCAGCCGGCAGCTGCCCCGCCAGTCGAGCAGCCACGGCTCGTAGCCGTCGTCGAGCAGGACGTCGACCAGGTTGCGGGTCTCCGGCAGCAGGAACATGTCGGCGGACGCGGTGTGCCCGTGCAGGAGCAGCACGGCGGGCCGGTCCGCCTCGCCGCTGTCTATGCGGGTCAGGCCGAGCCGGACGCCGTCCCCCGCCCGGAAGGGGATCTCCTCGACGGCCGCCGCGTCGAGGCGGTGCCGGAGCGGGCGCAGGGCCGTGGTGGTCCTGACCTTGCGGATCGCCGGCCTGGTCCGGGAGCTGGTCGCCTTGAACATCATCGGTTGTGCTCCGTGGGGGTCTGGGTGCGGCGCAGGTCGAGCAGGTCGGCGGCGGCCCGGGCGAAGGGGCCGAGCAGGCCGCGGCCCATCTCCAGGCCGAACCAGGCGAGCCAGGTCAGTTTGGCGGCGCGCTTTTCCTGGCCGGTCAGGCGCGGGTCGACCTTGATGCCGTCGATCTGGTCGCGTACGTAGCTGTCCGCGGGCACGACGACCTCACCGGCCAGGGCGGCCGGTTCGCCCTCGCGGCCGATCTCCACGGTCAGCGCGCGGGTCTGCCGCCACACGTCCCGCCGGGCCCGGGCGTACTTGCGGCCCTCCAGCCACCAGCGCCCGCCGTCGGCGTCGCGCAGGCACAGCCGATAGCGGAGGAGTTGGTGCCGCAGACCGTGCTGCTCGGGGATCCCCTCCTCGGGGCGGATCCAGACATCGCCGCGCTCCACGACCAGCGGCTCGGGGTGCACCGCCACGCACACCAGCTCGCCCGTGACGTCCACCCGGCGCTCCTTCACCAGCTGGTACATGCTCGCGATGGAGAGGGTGAGCGCCATCGAGCAGGGAGTGTCGGCGACTGCGCCGACCGGGCCCACGCCGCCCTCGGTCGTCTCGGAGAACCACAGGTACGGCTGGTCGTCCTTGTGCGGCAGCCGGGCGAGGCCGTCACGGGTGAGGCGCTCGAACGTCCTGAGCTGCGCCTGGGCGTCGTAGCGGGCCGCGCGCGGAAGCCCGAGTGCCTCGACGAGCGCGTTGGTGCGCTCCATGGCGGCCGCCGGTCCCTTCAGCGTCGCCTCGCACAGTTTGAGGGCGGTGGGGCTCTGCAGCACCCTGGTCAGGAAGGCCAGTTCGGGCACCGGGTCGGCCTCCAGGCGGGCCAGGACGTCGGTGCGCCACTCGTCCCAGTCCTGTACGCGCACGTGCATGCCGCCGAGCGCCATGTCCCGTACGACGTCGTCGAGGCTGTTGGGCACGCCGGTCAGGTTGTAGTCGTAGCCCCAGGCGTCGGGTTCGCAGATGACGCCGACCGCGACCCGGCTCACCCAGTCCACCGGGGCTGCGTTGAGGTGGCGGAAGGCGGGCACGGTGCGGAAGCGGCCGAAGGCCGAGATGAGGCCGCTGCTGAGGTCCTGGGGGTTGTAGGCGCCCGTCCTGGTGTGGCCGCCGATGCCTCCCGGACGCATCGCCGTGACCACCAGGCCGTGGTCGCGGGCCCGTCGCAGTGCGACCTCAGCGGCCCACTTGGTCTGGTCGTAGCCCGCGATGAGACGGTCGGCGTGGGCGAGCGGGTCGTCCTCGCCCATGGAGGTGATGCCGACCTCGTTGAAGACCGCGATCGAGGAGATGTGGTGCAGCGGCTTGGGCCGGCCCGTCGCCGCCAGTTCGGCCAGTGTCAGCGCACCGAGGACATTGCTCTGTCGCAGCGACTGGTAGCCGCGCAGGAAGTCCACGGCCGCCGCCACGCCGACGACGCTGTCCAACTCGTGCGCGAGCGTGTTCCACAGGTCCTCGGACAGGCCGAGGCGCGGGCGCCTGATGTCGCCCGCAAGCACGGTCACCCGGCGGCGGATCTCCGACGACCAGGGCAGCTCGTAGCTCCGCAGCGCCTCACCGAGCCTGGCGACTGCCGCTTCCTCGTCGGCTGCGCGGACCAGGCAGTGGACGTGGGCGTCGCTGTGCCGCAGCAGGTCGAGGAGCAGGTGGCTGCCGAGGAAGCCGGTGGCGCCGGTCAGCAGGATCCGGCG
>NZ_JBSGZO010000355.1:0-8942 GCF_053611045.1 Streptomyces sp. NPDC054841
GCCCTCTTCACGTGCTGTTCAGGCGCGTCAGCCCATGAACTTCTTGAACTCCTCCGGGAGCTCGAAGTCCTGGCCGCCGCCCGCTGCCGGAAGTCCGAACGCACCGCCCTGGGCGGCCTGTTCACGGCGGGCCGCGGCCGCCTGCTCCTCGGCCTTGCGCTTCATCGGGTTGCCGCTCTTGCGCTTGCCCTTGGCCTGCTTCTGCTGCTTCTTCTGGCGTCCGGGGCCACCGCCCATGCCCGGGATCCCCGGCATGCCCGGCATTCCGCCGCCCTGCGCCATGCGCGACATCATCTTGCGTGCCTCGAAGAACCGCTCGACCAGGTTCTTCACGGCGCTGACGTCGACACCGGAGCCCTTGGCGATACGGGCGCGGCGCGAGCCGTTGATGATCGTCGGCTCGTGGCGCTCGGCCGGGGTCATCGACTTGATGATCGCGGCCGTGCGGTCGACGTCACGCTCGTCGATGTTGTTGATCTGGTCCTTGATCTGGCCCATGCCGGGCAGCATGCCGAGCAGCTTGGAGATGGAGCCCATCTTCCTGACCTGCTCCATCTGCGCCAGGAAGTCGTCGAGCGTGAAGTCCTTGCCCTTGCTGCTCGCCAGCTTGGAGGCCATCTTGGCGGCCTCTTCCTGGCTGAAGGTCTGCTCGGCCTTCTCGATGAGCGAGAGCATGTCGCCCATGCCGAGGATGCGGGACGCCATGCGGTCCGGGTGGAACGCGTCGAAGTCGTCCAGCTTCTCGCCGTTGGAGGCGAACATGATCTGCTTGCCGGTGACGTGCGCGATGGAGAGCGCGGCACCACCGCGGGCGTCGCCGTCCAGCTTGGACAGCACCACACCGTCGAAGCCGACGCCGTCGCGGAAGGCCTCCGCCGTGTTGACTGCGTCCTGACCGATCATCGCGTCGACGACGAAGAGGACCTCGTCCGGGCTGACCGCGTCACGGATGTCCGCGGCCTGCTGCATCATCTCCTGGTCGATGCCGAGGCGGCCGGCGGTGTCGACGATGACGATGTCGTGGACCTTCGTCTTCGCGTACTCGATCGACTCCTTGGCGACCTGGACCGGGTCGCCCACGCCATTGCCCGGCTGCGGGCCGAAGAAGGCGACGCCCGCGCGCTCGGCGACCACGCCGAGCTGGGTGACGGCGTTGGGGCGCTGGAGGTCACAGGCGACGAGCAGCGGGGAGTGGCCCTGGCTCTTGAGCCAGAGACCGAGCTTTCCGGCCAGCGTCGTCTTACCAGCACCCTGCAGACCCGCGAGCATGATCACGGTCGGCGGCTGCTTGGCGAACCGCAGCCGGCGGGTCTCGCCGCCGAGGATGCCGATGAGCTCCTCGTTGACGATCTTGATGACCTGCTGGGCCGGGTTCAGCGCCTGGGACACCTCGGAGCCCAGCGCGCGCTCCTTGACCTGCTTGATGAAGGCGCGCACGACGGGCAGCGCCACGTCCGCCTCGAGCAGCGCGATACGGATCTCGCGCGCCGTGGCGTCGATGTCCGCCTCGGACAGGCGGCCCTTGCCCCGGAGGTTCTTGAATGTCGCTGCAAGGCGGTCGGAGAGGGTGTCGAACACGGTGGTCGCGGATCCTCAGGTCTCGGGGGCGGGCGGACAGATGTCTCCCAAGGGTATCCGCACGTGTGGGATGGGGTCTGCCCCCTGTCCACCCGCCCGCTCGGGGCCCGTCACCCGCGCAGGGTCGCTTCGAGCGTGCGGGCCACGTCAGCGGCCTCCCCGGATGGCAGTGGAGCCCCTTCGGGGCCTGTGACGTAGAACGCATCCACGGCATTGGCGCCGAGCGTGGACACATGCGCGCTGCGTACCCGGACCGCCGCGGATTCGAGGGCATGACCGATGCGGTGCAGCAGCCCGGGAGCGTCCTGGGCGCGGACCTCGATCACGGTGGCGAGCCGGGAGGCGGCCGGGGCGACGGTGACCCGGGGCGGCGGAGCCTGCGCGCCTCTCCGGCGCGGATAGGCGGCGTCCCGCTCGGCCAGTCTGGCCGGGATGTCCAGCGAGCCGTCGAGGGCGCGCACGAGATCGACGCGGAGCCGGGCGGCCTGCGGCAGCGAGCCGTACGCGGCGGCGACCCGCCAGTTCAGTACGAGTACGGCCCCGGGCCCCACCTCGCTGGGCAGCTCGATGGCGCGCAGGTCGGCCGCGCGGACGGTGAGCCGGTGCAGGGCGAGGACGCCGGCGACGGCGGGCAGCACGCCCGGCTGGTCGGGCACGGCGATGAGCAGTTCCACGCCGACCGGTTCCGGTTCGCCCTCCGGCTGCGGGGTCTCGGCCTGCGCGTGCAGGGCGAGTACGGGTCCCCCCGTGCGCAGCGCCTCGATGGCGAGCCGCTCCTGCTCGGCGCTCGGCGCCGCTGGTTCCGGTTCGGCGGGGGCCTCGCCCGCGAGCACGCCGGCGACCCGTTTCACGAGGTCGGCGACGAGCGAGCCGCGCCAGGACGACCACGCGGCGGGCCCGGTGGCGAGCGCGTCGGCCTCGGTGAGGGCGTGCAGCAGCTCCAGAGTGCTCCGCGATGCGACGACCGAGGCGACCGATCGTACGGTCGCGGGGTCGTCGAGATCCCGCCGGGTCGCGGTCTCGATGAGCAGCAGGTGATGGCGTACGAGGGTGGCGATGACGCCCACATCGTGTTTGTCGAAGCCGATCCGGGTGGCGACGTCGCGGGCGATGGTCTCCCCGGCGACCGAGTGGTCGCCCGGCCAGCCCTTGCCGATGTCATGGAGCAGCGCCGCGACGAGCAGCAGGTCGGGGCGGCCGACCCGGCGGGTGAGGGCGGAGGCCCGGACGGTGGCCTCGACGAGGTGGCGGTCGACGGTCCAGGTGTGCACGGGGTTGCGCTGCGGCCGGCACCGCACGCGCTCCCAGTCCGGCAGCAGCCGGGTGATCAGTCCCTCGGCCTCCAGGGCCTCCCACACGGCGACGGTGGACTCACCGGCGCCGAGGAGGGTGACCAGCTCCTCCCGGGCCTCGGCGGGCCAGGGCACGGGCATCGGCTTGGCGGCCGCGGCGAGGTGGCGTACGGCGTGCAGGGAGACCGGCAGGCCGGACTGGGCCGCGGCGGCAGCCGCGCGCAGGGGCAGCACCGGGTCGCGCTCCGGCTTGGCGGTGCGGGCGAGGACGACCTCGCCGTCCATCTCGACGACGCCCTCGGCGAGCGGGGTGCGCTCGGGCTCCGGACGCCGTCCGGCGCCGAGCATGGTGCGCAGGCGTGGCCGTACGGACCGTGCCTTGAGTACCCGGTTCACCTCGCGCCAGGTGACGTCGGAGGCGTACGAGACGGTCCGCGCGGCCTCGTACACCTGCCGAAGCAGTGCGTCGGCGTCCAGCAGGCCGAGTTCGCCGGCGACCTGTTCCTGTTCCTGGAGGGCGAGCCGGTCGGTGGCCCGGCCGGTCGTGAGGTGCAGCGCGTCGCGGGTGTCGAGGAGCACCCGGCGCGCCTCGGTGAGCCCTTCGCGGGGAGCGTCGGCGAGCCAGGACGCGGCGACGGCGCGCAGGGCGGTGGCGTCACGCAGACCGCCGCGGGCCTCCTTGAGGTCCGGCTCCAGCAGGAACTGCAGCTCACCCTGCCGTTCGGCCCGCTCACGGCAGAGCTCGTCGAGTTCCGGGAGGCGTTTGGGCGCCTGGTTGCGCCAGTCGGCGAGGACGGCGGTACGCAGTCCGGCGACCAGTCCGAGGTCGCCGGCGACGGCGCGGGCGTCGAGCAGCCCGAGCTGGACCTTGAGGTCCTCACCTGCGGTTCCGCGGGCCTCGGCGGCGGTGCGGACGGAGTGGTCGAGAGCGAGGCCGAGGTCCCAGACCGGGTACCAGATCCGGTCGGCCAGGGAGGCGATCGCTCCGGCGTCGGCGCTGCCGTCGTGGAGCAGGAGCAGATCGAGATCGCTGCGTGGGGAGAGTTCCCCGCGTCCGTATCCGCCGACGGCGCCGCGCGCGGCGCCGCCCACGCCGGTGCTCTCCACCGCGGCGGTGAACAGCGCCGACAGCCAGTCGTCGGTCAGCCGGGCCAGTGCGGCACGGCGCGGCGGCCCGGACTGCGCCTTCTCCTGGAGGAGGCGCAGCCGGGCCGCCGCTTAGCCGCTGGGTCCCGTGTCTTCGGTTTCCGTGGTCAGGTCGACGCTCGTCACCCAGCAACTCCTGTCTACAGCGCGTCCGGGCCGCGTTCGCCGGTACGTACCCGGACCGCGGTCTCGACCGGCACGCTCCACACCTTGCCGTCTCCGATCTTGCCGGTCCTGGCGGCCTTCACCACCACGTCGATGAGCTGTTCGGCGTCATCGTCCTCGACCAGGACCTCGATACGGATCTTGGGGACCAGGTCGACGGTGTACTCGGCGCCGCGGTAGACCTCGGTGTGGCCGCGCTGCCGTCCGTAGCCGCTGGCCTCGGTGACCGTGAGCCCCTGGATTCCGAAGGCCTGCAAGGCTTCCTTGATCTCGTCCAGGCGGTGCGGCTTGACGACTGCGGTGATGAGCTTCATGCGTCCACCTTCTTGGTCTTCGGTGCTGCTGCCACGGTGTCGACAGGGGCGGGTGCTGCCTTGCGGGATCCGGCCCCGCCGCCCGCTCCGCTGAAGTCGTACGCGGTCTCGGCGTGCTCGACCTGGTCGATGCCGGAGATCTCGTCGTCCTCGGTGACCCGCATACCGATCGTCTTGTCGAGGACGAAGGCGAGGATCGCGGAGACGATCAGAGAGTAGGCGAGGACCGCGAAGACACCGACGGCCTGCTTGCCGAGCTGGTCGAATCCGCCGCCGTAGAAGAGGCCCTTGGCGTCGGACTGGACGCCTCCGGTGGCGAAGAAGCCGACCAGGAGGGAGCCGACGACACCGCCGACGAGGTGGACGCCGACCACGTCGAGCGAGTCGTCGTAGCCGAACTTGTACTTGAGGCCGACGGCCATGGCGCACAGCAGACCGGCGATGGCGCCGATGCCGATCGCGCCGAGCGGGGAGCAGGAGCCGCCGGACGGGGTGATGGCGACGAGGCCCGCGACCGCGCCGGAGGCGGCGCCGAGAGTGGTGAAGGAGCCGTGGCGGATCTTCTCGTAGCCGAGCCAGGCGAGCATCGCGGCGGCGGTGGCGACCTGGGTGTTGACGAACATGACCGCGCCGACGCCGTCGTCGTTGCCGAGCCAGGAGCCGGCGTTGAAGCCGAACCAGCCGAACCACAGCAGACCGGCGCCGAGCATCACCAGCGGCAGGCTGTGCGGACGCATCGGGTCCTTCTTGAAGCCGACGCGCTTGCCGATGACGAGGATCACGCCGAGCGCCGCGGCACCGGCGTTGATGTGGACGGCGGTACCGCCGGCGAAGTCGATGACGCCCAGCTCGAAGAGCCAGCCGCCCGCGCCCCAGACCCAGTGCGCGACCGGGAAGTAGACGACGGTGACCCACAGCGTGATGAACAGGACCCAGGCGGTGAACTTCACCCGGTCCGCCAGCGCGCCGCTGATCAGCGCGGGCGTGATGATCGCGAACATCAGCTGGAAGATGGCGAAGACGTACACCGGGATGGTGTAGCCGTCCCAGAGCTGGGTGATCCCGATGCCGCTGAGTCCGACGTAGTCGGAGGACCAGCCGATGAGGGAGCCGGCGTCGGTGCCGAAGGCGAGGCTGAAGCCGAACAGCACCCACAGGATCGTGACGATCCCGAGGCTGATGAAGCTCATCATCAGCATGTTGAGGGTGCTCTTGACGCGGACCATGCCTCCGTAGAAGAAGGCCAGGCCCGGTGTCATGAGCATCACCAGCGCGGAGCAGATGAGCATGAACCCGGTGTTGGCGGCAGACAGCGTGGGTGCGTCTGCGGCAAGCGTGATGCCTGGGGGCATCGGCGTCTCCTCGTCGTCGTACGGCCTGTGCGGGGCGGGAGCCTGTGCGGCTGGACAACCGGTTCGGCTGGATCCGGTGCGGCTGCCCATTGGAGTCGGCCGGTTATGCGCCATGAGGTTGGCGCGCCGCGGTTTCCGCCGATGCCGCACGATGTTTCGCCGCAGTGACGAAGAGGTCGGGCGTGTTACGCGCCGATGAACTGGAGGGTCACGGGAACATCACGCGCGTACCCTCTGCGGACAGCGCCGGCGAGTACGCCGGCCGGTCGCGACGGTCACCCGACTGACCTGGCGTGGGGGGCCGAGTCGGGCTGTTCGGGGTGACCGTCGCGCCGGGGTCCCGGGGGACGGCCGGATCAGACCGCTTCGGCGGTCTCCGGCAGCTGTGCGGTGAGCAGATCGGTGAGATGGGCGACCTCGGCGACATCGCCGAAGTCCCTGGCCGCCGTGTCGACGGTCTTGCGCAGCCGGGTGTTGACCCGCTCGGACCGGACCCGCTTGGCGATGCGCAGCGCCTGCTCGGCAAGGCGCGTGGACTGCTCGGGCTCCCTCTTCAGCAGATGCACCGTGGCCATGCCGATCAGGTTCAGTGCATACGAGCGCTGATGCTCGTCGTCCTCGCCGAAGAGGTCGACGGCACGCTCCATGACGGGCTCGGCGAGCGAGGCGTACGTGGGGCTGCGGCCTGCGACATAGGCGAGGTCGCGGTACGAGTGGGCGTTCTCCCCGTTGAGCTCGGCCTCGGAGAAGAAGCGGATCCAGTCGGGCTCGGGCTCGCCGGCTTCGAGCGCGTCGGCGAAGGTGTCCTCGGCCATGCGGACGGCCCGCTTGGTCTTGCTGGGCTGGCCCATGTTCGCGTACGCGCGGGCCTCCATCGCATACAGCATCGACTGGGTGCGCGGGGTCGCGCAGTCGCGGCTGCCGTACTGCGCGAGGTGGATGAGCTCCAGGGCGTCGTCGGGCCGGCCGAGGTGGATCATCTGGCGGCTCATGGAGGAGAGGATGTACGAGCCGAGCGGCTTGTCCCCGGCCTCCTTGGCGGCGTGCAGCGCCAGGACGAAGTACTTCTGAGCAGTGGGCTGCAGGCCCACGTCGTAGCTCATCCAGCCGGCCAGCTCGGCCAGTTCGGCGGAGCACTTGTACAGCCGCTTGGCGGTGGCCTCGGGCTGAGACTCCTGAAGCAGGTCGGTCACTTCGTGGAGCTGTCCGACGACCGCTTTGCGGCGCAGTCCGCCGCCGCACTGGGCGTCCCACTGGCGGAACATCGCGGTGGTGGACTCCAGCAGGTCCAGCTCCGGCTTGGAGAGCCGGGAGGGACGGCGGGCGGCCGCGGCGGACTCCGGGGGGCCCGGGTCCGCGGGCGGGGCAGGCACCAGCCAGCGCTGCATCGGCTCGATGAGGGCGGGCCCGGCGGACAGCGCGAGCGAGGTCCCGAGGAAGCCGCGCCGGGCCAGCATCAGATCGCTGCGCGAGAACTCGCTGAGCAGGGCGACGGTCTGCGGCCCCGCCCAGGGGAGATCGACTCCGGACACCGAGGGTGACTGGTGTGCGGTGCGGAGCCCGAGGTCCTCGATGGCGATGACGCTGCCGAACCGCTCGGAGAACAGCTCGCTGAGGATGCGCGGGATCGGCTCGCGCGGCTGCTCGCCGTCGAGCCACCTGCGAACTCGCGAAGTGTCGGTGCTGATGTGGTGCGCGCCCATCTGGCGTGCCCTGCGGTTCACTTGCCGTGCGAGCTCGCCCTTCGACCAGCCGCTGCGCAGGAACCACGAGCCCAGCTGCTCGTTCGGGCGCTTTCCGGCGTTCGTACCGCCTGCGCCGCTGCCGTCCACTGGAACGCCCCCATCCACTGCTGTCTCCACTGCGCGAACCCGTATCAGAATGCACCGAGTTACGGCCCTGCGTCTGGAAGTCGCACCCCACCGAACAAGAAACCGAGTTGCCTCCGGCATACCCACGGGTGCGAAGAAATCCCGGGTCCGTGTACTGAAAGTAATCCTACGATCACGGGTGCTGCCATGGCGATTCCAGAAACGCCACCATTCGCCACCCCTGCGCATGAACCCGCCTGAGGCCAGGCGCGATTCACTTGACCTAGGACGATCAGGAGCCAGGTGGAGCGTTGCGCGCCAGGGCGCACGGACCCGGACGCACCACCCGGAACAACACAGTGCGCCGGCGAGGCGGAACGACGGCGACGGTGTGTCACCGGCAGACTCCAGGTCGTAACCACCGGCGGGCTTCACACGTTGGAGGGGGCATGGGCTTCACGATCGGCGGCAGCCGGGGCGTCCGGGAGATCCGGCCCGGCTCACGGCGTCGCGGCCGCGCGACAGAGTGCACAGCGGTGGCCGAGTACACAGGACTGTGGGGCTGGGACGTCGTCCCGGGCGCGAGGGCGTCGGCCGGCCGGTGTTCCTGCGGTGACTCCTCGTGCACGTCTCCGGGGGCGCATCCGCTGGACTTCGCGTCCGAGGTGCCGGCGGGCGCCACGCTCGACGAGGCGACGAAGGCGTGGGCGG
Organism: Streptomyces sp. NPDC054841; assembly: GCF_053611045.1. Taxonomy (NCBI): domain Bacteria; kingdom Bacillati; phylum Actinomycetota; class Actinomycetes; order Kitasatosporales; family Streptomycetaceae; genus Streptomyces; species Streptomyces sp. NPDC054841. Next base: position 8,370 of record NZ_JBSGZO010000355.1, read on the forward strand.
AGGTGCCGGGAGCCTCGATCCAGCTGCCCGTGGGCCGCGGCTTCGACATCCTGGACGTCGCCGAGCCGGCCGGGCGGCGCGCCCTGGTCCGGCTGGAGCGGATGGGCCTCCCACTGGGCCCGGTGAGCGCGATGCCGACGGGCCGCGCCCAGTTCTTCGTGGCCCCGGGGGCAGCGTCCGAGCTCCCTGAGCTCCTGTACCGCATGGGCTGGGACGACGCGGACCTCGACCTTCACTGCCTGGGCCGCGGCGCGCACATCACGGCCCCGCCCTCCGACCACGCCGGCCTGGGCCCTGCCCGCTGGCTCCGCCCCCCGACACTCGACACCGCGTGCGCCCCACCCCAAGCCCGCCTCCTGCTGGGCACCCTGGCGTACATCTGCCACCGCTCGACAGCGGCGTGACCCTCCCACCCGTCCACCTGTGAACGCGGGGCGGCACCCCACGCCCCACGCCCCTCGGCTGCCGAGTGTGCCGGAGGTGGGCCGCGAACTGTGAGGGGCAACGAGAGAGGGAGGGAGCCGGTGAGCCCTTTCTCTCCTCAGTCTGAGCCGGCCAGGTGCAGGGTGAGGG
>NZ_JBSGZO010000356.1:0-8933 GCF_053611045.1 Streptomyces sp. NPDC054841
GGGTCAGCGCGAGACTCGGGCCCCGGTCGGGAGCGAGGCTCGGGCCCCGGTCGGGAGCGAGGCTCAGGCCTCGGTCTTCTCCTCGGCCTCACCGGTGGCCGCGGCGGCGACCTCGGTGGCCTCCTCGACCTCGTCCTCGTCGTCGCTCATGTCGACGACCTCACCGTTGGTGTCCTTGACCGTGGAGGCCTCGACGACGACGGCGAGCGCCTTGCCGCGGGCGACCTCGCCGACGAGCATCGGCACCTGGCCGCCCTCGACGACGGCCTGGGCGAACTGGTCGGGGGACATGCCGGAGGAGGCGGCGCGGCGCATGAGGTGCTCGGTGAGCTCCTCCTGGCTGACGTTCAGCTTCTCCTTGTTGACCAGCTCGTCGAGGACGAACTGGGTCTTGATGCCCTTGACCGCCTGCTCCTTGGTCTCGGCGTCGAACTCTTCCTCGGTCTTGCCCTGGATCTCCAGGTACTTCGCGAGGTCGAGGCCCATCTGGCCGAGCTGGTGGTGCTCAAGGTTGTGCTTGCGGGTGTTGATCTCGTCCTCGAGCAGCTTCTCGGGGATCGGGACCTCGACCAGCTCCAGGAGCTTCTCCAGGACGCGCTCCTGGGCCTGGGTGGCCTGGTCGTACTGCTTCATGTTCTCGAGGCGCTTGCGGCTGTCGGCCTTCAGCTCGTCGAGGGTGTCGAACTCGCTCGCCATCTGGGCGAACTCGTCGTCCAGCTCGGGGAGCTCACGGGCGGCGACCTGGGTGACCTTGACGGTGACCTCGGCCTCCTTGCCCTCGGCGGAGCCGCCCTTCAGCTCGGAGGTGAAGGTGGCCTCGCCGCCGGCCTCCAGGCCGGTGACGGCCTCGTCGATGCCCTCGAGGAGCTCGCCGGAGCCGATCGTGTACTGCACGCCACTGGCGACGCCGTCCGCGAGGACCTCGCCGTCGACCTTGGCCTCCAGGTCGACCGTCACGACGTCGCCCTCGGCGGCGGCGCGCTCGACCTGGGAGGTGGAGGCGAAGCGGGTGCGGAGCTGCTCGACGGACTTCTCGATGTCCTCGTCGCTGACCTCGACCGCGTCGACCTCGACCTCGATGCCGGAGTAGTCCGGGATCTCGATGGTCGGGCGGACGTCGACCTCAGCGGTGAAGTTCAGCGTCTCGCCGTCCTTCAGCTCGGTGATGTCGACCTCGGGCTGGCCGAGCGGGTTGATCTCCGCTTCGTTGACCGCCTCGGTGTAGAACTTCGGGAGCGCGTCGTTGACGGCCTCCTCCAGCACCGCACCGCGGCCGAACCGCTGGTCGATGACCCGGGCCGGGATCTTGCCCTTGCGGAAGCCCTTGACCGTGACCTGCTGGTTGATCTTCTTGTACGCCGCGTCGAGGCTGTCCTTGAGCTCCTCGAAGGGCACCTCGACAGTGAGCCGAACCCGGGTCGGGTTCAGGGTCTCCACGGCGCTCTTCACGGTTCGGTCTCCTTGGTGGCTGAATTCTGGGGTCTGCCGGGTCGCCCCGGGGTGATGTCCGGCGGCGGCTCAGCGGCTCGGGCCCGGCTCCTCAGACACTCGTCGGAAGACACTCGTCAGACACACGGGCACACAGATTGCATAGTAACCGCAAGCAGGATGAGCCCCACAATGCGATCTTGGTGCACATGTGATTGTGACTGGTGGTCGGGGTGGCGGGATTTGAACCCACGGCCTTCCGCTCCCAAAGCGGACGCGCTACCAAGCTGCGCCACACCCCGTCGGTGCGACACGTAGGGTACATGCCCGCGGGCGGTGCTCCAGCCCCTTTGTTCCGTGCGTACGCGCCGCGTACGGAATGGGGTGTGCGGCGACCCGCGGAGACCCGCTACGATGCTCTTCGTGCCGCGGCCTTCATGACCTGCGGCGCGGTCCTCGCGGGCGTAGCTCAATGGTAGAGCCCTAGTCTTCCAAACTAGCTACGCGGGTTCGATTCCCGTCGCCCGCTCCACATGGCTCAGGGCCAGGTCAGAGGTCGATTCCTCTGCCTGGCCCTGATGCGTTTCCGGTCTTCGTCCGGGCTTCGTCCGGGCTTCGTCCGGGCTTCGTCCGGGCTTCGTCCGGGCTTGACCGCCCGTGGCGTGCCCATTCGTATCGGGTCAGGGGCGGGGGCTCACGCCCGCCAAGCGGTTGATCTCCGTGGCGGGTCGCGGATCCGCCTCCCGGGCAGCTGGGACGATTCGCCAATGACACCCAGGGCACAAACGGCTGCGGGATCGGCAAGGGCGCGGCTCGTCCTGTTGACACTCGCGGCCGGTCAGTTCCTGATGGCGCTCGACAGCTCTGTCATGAACGTCTCAATCGCGACGGTGGCCGAGGACGTGGGCACGACGGTGACGGGGATCCAGGGCGCGATCACGGCCTACACCCTCGTCATGGCCATGTTCATGATCCCCGGCGGCAAGGTCGGGGCGCTGATCGGCCGCAAGCGCGCATTCATGATCGGCTGTGGCATCTACGGCTGCGGCTCCCTCACCACAGCGCTCGCACCCAGCCTGCCCGTGCTGCTGCTCGGCTGGTCATTCCTCGAGGGGGTCGGAGCGGCGCTCATCCTGCCCGCGATCGTGGCACTCGTGGCCGGCAACTTCGCCGCTGAACGCCGTCCCGCCGCCTACGGGCTCGTCGCGGCCGCGGGGGCCGTGGCGATCGCGCTCGGGCCGCTCATCGGCGGTGTCGCGACGACGTACTTCTCCTGGCGCTGGGTTTTCGCCGGTGAGGTCGTGGTGGTGCTCGGCATCCTGCTGCTCGCCCGCCCCATCGCCGACGCCGTGAGCGACGAACGCCCGCGCATCGATCTCATCGGCGTCGTACTGTCCGCCCTCGGGTTCGGCGTCTTCGTCTACGGCGTACTCCGCTCGGACGAATGGGGCTGGTTCAGGCCGAAGCCCGACGCGCCTTCATGGCTCGGGGTTTCGCTGGTCGTGTGGCTGATGCTGGCAGGTCTGCTTCTGATCTGGCTCTTCCTCCGCTGGGAGGCCCGGCTCGTGGCGCAGCGCAGGGAGCCGCTGATCCACCCGGCCATGCTGCAGAACAAGCAGCTCACCGGGGGTCTGACGATGTTCTTCTTCCAGTACCTCGTGCAGATGGGCGTGTTCTTCGTCGTACCGCTCTATCTGTCGGTCGCCCTGGGCCTGTCGGCGCTGGTGACCGGCGCGCGCCTCCTGCCGCTCTCGCTGACCCTGCTGGCGGCCGCGCTCCTGATCCCACGCTTCTTCCCGAACGTCTCGCCGCGGCGGGTGGTGCGGCTCGGGATCCTCGCGCTACTGGCGGGCGCGGTCGTCCTGATGGCCGCGCTCGACGCGGACGCCGGGGCGGAAATCGTCACCATCCCCCTCCTGTTGATCGGGCTCGGCATGGGCGCGCTGGCTTCCCAGCTCGGTTCGGTCACCGTGTCCGCGGTACCGGACAAGCAGAGCGCAGAAGTCGGCGGCATCCAGAACGCCGTGACCAACCTGGGTGCCTCGATCGGAACGGCGCTCGCCGGGTCCATCATGATCGCCGCGCTCACGTCTTCGTTCCTGACCAGCGTCGAGCAGAATCCGGCGGTCCCGGCCGAAGTGAAGAGCCAGGCCACCGTCGAACTCCAAAGCGGCGTACCCTTCCTGTCGGACGCCCAGCTCAAGTCCGCCCTCGACAAAGCGGGCACGAGCCCGGAGGTGACCCAGACCGCGCTGGACGCGAACGCCGACGCCAGGCTCGACGGCCTGCGCGCCGCACTCGCCATCCTCGCCCTCGCCGCGCTCCTCGCGTTGTTCTTCACCACGCGGATCCCGACGACCCAGCCCCGCTCGACGGAGCCCTAGGCCCTAGCCGCGGACGGCCTCGTTGCCGGCCCGCAACCCCGGGCCGTCAGAAGCTGATCGAATTGATCGTCTCTGCTATCGAGTTGAGGAATCTGTTGATCGACGGCGCCATGCCCGTCGAGGCGACGAAGAAGCCGAAGAGCGCCGCGACGATCGCGGGTCCGGCCTTGATGGAACCGCCTCGGATCATCACCACGAGGATGATCGCCAACAGCAGCACCACAGACAGCGAAATGGCCACACTGATCACACCCTCGGTCGGTCCGCCTTGCCCGCCTGGGAGCGTGCAGCCCCGCACACCCCCGTCCCCTCCATCGTGCCACCAACCTCCTTGGGACGGTTACCGGGTGACGCATCGTCGGCGAAACGATCACGCCAATCACGCACCGTTCCGGCGGGTCGGCGGGCAGCCGTGGGGCCGAGCGGCACGGTAGCGCGGACAGGTGTCGGGGGATGGAATTCGGCGTGATCGTTTCCCTTGCCGTAGCGAAATGCGCACAGCTCGGCCACACGAATTTCAAGGCGTATCGGTGAGGAAATTCACCCCGATTCCAGCGCGTCGATTCGCACCGTTTAAGTCGGATTAATTGGGGCATGTGGGGCGTTTGGCGGTAGTTTCAGTTGCGAATGGACGGACCGCGATCGGAGTTTTACGTGGGCTGATGCGGAGGCTAGGGTGCCTCGAATGTTCCACGCTCCGCATGGATTGCAGAGGGCCCAGTTCCCCGAGGCTGCCCGGGAGCCGGAGTCCATCCCTACAGCAGCGCAGACAACACAGTCAGCGCAGACAGCGGCGCCGGCGCCGCCGGCGCCGACAACACAGTCAGCGCAGACCCAGGCAGCTCGGACACCACAGACAGCCCAGACAGCCCAGACAGCCCAGAACGCGCACAAGGCGCAGCACACGCCCGGCCACAAGAGACGCGACCCCTACTTCGACAACGCCAAATACCTGGCGATCGTGCTGGTGGCGGTGGCGCACGCGTGGGAGCCGGTGATGGACGGCAGCCGCGCCACGAGGGCGCTGTACATGTTCGTCTACACCTTCCACATGCCGGCGTTCATCATCATCTCCGGCTACTTCTCGCGGAGCTTCGCCGCGCGGCCCGACCAGCTGAAGCGGCTGGTGAGCGGGGTGGCGGTGCCCTATGTCGTCTTCGAGGTGGCGTACACGCTCTTCAAGCGGTGGGCCGACGACGACCCCGGCTACCCGTTCAGCATGACCGACCCGCTGTATCTCACCTGGTTCCTGATCGCGCTCTTCGTCTGGCGGCTGTCCACCCCGCTGTGGCGCTCGATCCGGCACCCGCTGCCGGTCGCGCTGGTCGTCGCGGCGCTCGGCTCACTCACTCCGGGCATGGGACAGACCCTCGATCTCCAGCGCATCCTGCAGTTCCTGCCGTTCTTCGTGCTGGGGCTCTCGATGCGGCCCGAGCACTTCCAGATGCTGCGGCGGCGAGAGGTACGGCTGCTGGCCCTGCCCGTGTTCGCGGGCGCGGCGGCGTTCACGTACTGGATCACACCGGATCTGCGGATGGGCTGGTTCTACCACTCGACCAGTGCCGAGGAGCTGGACGCGCCCTGGTGGGCGGGGCCGGTCATGACCGTCGGGCTGTTCGGCTGCGCGCTGCTGCTCACGGCGGCCTTCCTCGCCTGGGTGCCGCGCCGCAGGACGTGGTTCACGGTGCTGGGCGCGGGCACCATCTGCGGCTATCTGCTGCACGGATTCCTGGTGAAGTCCCTGGAGTATCTGGGGCTGGTGGCGCGGCACCCGTGGCTGGCCGAGCCCGCCGGGGAGATCGCGGTGACGCTGGCGGCGGCCGCGGCGGTGACGCTGTTCTGTACGCCGCCGGTGCGGCGGGCGCTGCGGTTCGCGACGGAGCCGGAGCTGTCGTGGGCGTTCCGGCGGGACGTCACCGGGCTGGCAGGCCCAGCAGCCGGCGCACCGTCGCGTACTTCTCGGTGAGCCGGACCCGGGTCGGCTCGTCCAGGACGGCGAGCCGGGCCGGGTCGGCGTTGTGGGCGAGGTCGGCCTCCTTGACGAGCAGGGCGCCGGGGGTGTCGAGGATGCGCCGGGTGTAGTCCGGCAGCTCCTCGCCCTTCCGCTTGGTCACCGCGAGGACCATGTCCTTGACGGACTGCGGCAGTCCGGCGGCGTCCAGCCACTCCCGGGAGAGCGCGTCGTCCTCCACCGAGTCGTGCAGCCAGGCCGCGGCGATCTGTTCGTCGCTCCCGCCCCTGGCCCGTACGCCTTCGGCGACGGCCTGGAGGTGCTCGGCGTACGGGCGTCCCGCCTTGTCCTGCTGCGTCGCGTGGGCCTCGCGGGCGATGGCCTCGACCTCGGCCAGGGTGAGAAAGGACATGGCTCGACTGTACGGGCGTACGCGTGCGGTCGTTCGGCGGTCGGGAAAGGCCGGGTCAGGGCTTGCGTCCGGGCCTGGGCTACCCAGCACCGCTGTCAGGGCTTGCGTCCGGGCTGGGGCGTACCCAGCACCGCTGTCAGGGCTCGCGGCGCAGGAGAAGCAGGGCCCGGTCGTCGTTGACGTCCTTGGCCACGGCCTCTATGAGATGCCAGGCGGCGCCCTCGAAACCCGTCGCCACATGGCGGTCCGCCTCGCCGGTCAGCCGGTCCATGCCCTCGGCGATCTCGCGGTCGGACGCCTCGACGAGGCCGTCGGTGAAGAGCATCAGCACATCGCCGGGGCGCAGGGTGCCCTTGACCGGGTCGAACTGGGCGCCGTCGTAGACGCCGAGCAGCGGGCCCTCCGCGGACTTCTCCTCCCAGCGGCCGGTCCCGGCGTGGAGCTGGAGGGCGGGGAGATGGCCCGCGGAGAGGAGTTCGTAGTCGCCGGAGTCCAGGTCGAGGACGAGATGGACGGAGGTGGCGAAGCCCTCGTCCCAGTCCTGGCGCAGAAGATAGCCGTTGGCCGCGGGCAGGAAGCCGTGCGGCGGAAGGGAGCCGAGGAGGCCACCGAATGCGCCGGACAGCAGCAGGGCGCGGGAGCCGGCGTCCATGCCCTTGCCGGAGACGTCGGTGAGGACGACTTCGAGGGTGCGGCCGCCGTTGGTGCAGGCCGCCACGACGAAGTCGCCGGAGAAGGACTGTCCGCCGGCCGGGCGCAGCGCCATCTCGCGGTGCCAGCCCCTGGGCAGCCGGGGCAGCGCGCTCTGCACGCGGATGCGTTCGCGCAGGTCGAAGAGCATGGTCCCGCCGCGCCGCCAGGGCACGCCGACCCGGGCCCGGAACTGGGCGATGAGCAGCCCGAAGAACCCGCAGGCGGCCACCACGAGGACGGTTCCGGGGGTGACCCGGGCCGGGCCCTCCATGTACGGGCCGAGCATCAGCGATTCGACGATGAGGGCACCGGCCGCCGCCGCGTACAGCCCGAGCAGGCTCGCGGGCCGCAGCAGCAGTCCGCCGGCGACGATGGGCAGGACGAGGGCCGCGGGCGCGCACCAGACGGGCATGAGGATCGTGCCGCACGCGATCGCCGGCACGGTCAGCAGCAGTCCGGCCAGGGCGATCCAGTCGGAGCCGTCACCGCGGAAATAGTCGACGCCGGATTTGCGCAGCGCTGTCCTGGCCCGGTGCACGCACTTCCGCAACCGGGCCGCGTACGAGTCTGCCGCGCGACGAGCCATCGTCGTGGACCCTATCCACCCGCTTGCCCGGCGTGCAGGGGGACCCCGTGACATTGCGTTCGAAATCGGGTCGCGACGGGCCGCGCACCCCTGGTAGTCATGGCTTATGACGACTGAACTGCGGGTGCTCCAGCGCGACGAGTGGGATCAGTGGTACGCGAAGCTGGAGCTCGCCTTCGGTGGTGTCGCGGAGGCCCCGGAGGAGCGCGAGCTGTGGAACGCGCTGACGGAGACCGATCGTTCGATCGGCGCGTGGGACGGCGACGAGTGCGTCGGTACGGCCGGGGCGTTCAGTTTCCGGGTGTCGGTGCCGGGCGGCGCGCTCGTGCCCGCGGCCGGGGTGACGATGGTGAGCGTGGCGGCCACGCACCGGCGGCGCGGGGTGCTCACCTCGATGATGCGGCGTCAGCTGGACGACGTACGGCAGTGGGGCGAGCCGCTCGCCGTACTGACGGCGTCCGAGCCGGCGATCTACGGCCGGTTCGGGTACGGCATCGGGACCCATCAGCTGAATCTGGAGATCGACACGTCCCGGGTGGGAATCGTCGCGCCGCCGGGGACGGACGACGTGCGGCTGCGGTTCGTGCCGGTCGCGGAGGCGGCCGAGGCGTGCGAGGCGGTGTACCTGCGCACGATCGGCGCACGGCCCGGGATGCTCGCCCGGACGCCCGGCTGGGAGCGGTTGCCGCTGCTCGATCCGCCGTCCGAGCGGGAGGGCGCGTCGCCGATGCAGTGCGTGCTCGCCGAGCGGGACGGCGAGGTCGTGGGCTATGTGCGCTTCCACAACAAGCCGGAGTGGGACGCGTTCGGGCCGGGCGGCTCGATCATGCTGCGTGACATCGACGCGCTGGATCCGGCGGCGTACGCGGCGCTGTGGCGCTTCCTCTTCGGCATCGACCTGACCTCGACGGTCCGAGCCCGCAACCGGCCGGTGGACGACCCGCTGCTGCAGCTCGTCACGGACATCCGGCGCTGCGGTGTCCGGGTGCGCGATTCGCTGCATGTACGTCTGGTGGACGTGGGCGCGGCGCTGGCGGCGCGGACGTACCGGACGCCGGTGGATGTCGTGTTCGACGTCGAGGACGCGTTCTGTCCCTGGAACGAGGGGCGCTGGCGCCTCACGGGTGACGCGAAGGGGGCGTCGTGCGAGCGGACCGGGGATGCGGCGGATCTGGGGCTTTCGGTACGGGAGTTGGGCGCGGCGTACCTGGGCGGGGTGACGCTGTCCGCGCTGGCCGGGGCGGGGCGGGTGCGTGAGCTGCGCGGGGGCGCGCTGGCGGAGGCGTCGCTCGCGTTCGGGTCCGACCTCGCGCCGTGGCTGCCGCACGGGTTCTAGGGCCGCCTGTCCGGTGGATCAGGCCCTGGGCGTACCGATCACGAGGGCCGGCAACGCTCGTGATCAATACACCTGGCGCGGACCCCCGCGCCTCAAGCTCCCCCTACGCCCTGCGGCGTGGGGGGGACCCCCAGCGGGGCGGA
>NZ_JBSGZO010000357.1:0-8921 GCF_053611045.1 Streptomyces sp. NPDC054841
GGGGGCGGGGGGCCCCCCACCCCGCGCCCTATGCCACCGCACCACGCTCACCGCGCACCGCGCATTGCACGACGAGAGGCAACCATGTCGCCCTCCCGCGCCCGGACCACCACCGCGCTCGCACTGCTGCTCCTGGCCACCACCGCCTGCACCGCCGTGGAAAACGAGTCCACGCCCGCCCCGCACACCACCGCACCCCCGCCTGTGACCCGGCAGGCCAAGCAGTTCCTGCTGCCATTGGACGCCTATGCATCGACGGTGGCCGAGACCCACGTCGTGGAAGACGCACAGGACATCCTCATGCGCCGGTGCATGAACGACCTGGGCATGGAGTGGAAGACCCTGCCCCGGGTGGACGCCCGGGACGTCGATCCGCCGAACCTCCGCCGGTACGGAGCCGACGAGACGGAAGCCCTCCACTACGGGTACCACCCCCGCCCCGACCCGCCGTCGGTGATACGGCGCAACCGCGCCTGGGACGAGCGCGAGGCGCTCCCGGCCGAGGTGCAGCGCGCGGCCTACGGGCCCTCCGGCAGGGGCGGCTGCCTCAAGACCGCCCAGCGCCAACTCGTCGGCGACACCGCCCCACTCGACTTCCACGCCTTCAACCAGCTGACCGGCACCGCCCTGGAGGCCTCCCGGCGCGCTCCAGAAGTACGCGACGCTCAGCGCACATGGCGCACCTGTATGGCGAAGAGGGGCTTCGACTACACGGACCCCACGGCCGCCGCCATCAGCGAGCGCTGGAACACGGCCGAACCCACACCGGCCGAACACGCCACCGCCCGCGCCGACGTGGCCTGCCAGCGGTCCACCAAGGTGATGACGGTCTGGGCGGCGGCCGAGACCCGCATCCAACGCCGTCTGATCCAGCAGAACAGCGATCGGCTGCACGAGGTGAAAGCCCGCAAGGACCGCTGGCTGGCCGCCGCCTGCAGTGTCCTGAACCGCGAGAGCCGCACACATCAGCAGCATCACGAGTCCGATCAATAGCCGGACCTACCCTGTGGGCCCGTAACAGGTGACAGCAAGGATGGTGGCAGCCGTGACATCGCACACCGGTGCGCTCTTCGCCGATGGTCCGGTGAGGAGGGTTCTGGAGCTGGCCGTCGCGGTCCAGGACTCGGCGGGGGCGCAGTCCCTGGACGACGAGCTCCGGCGTTTCATCCGCATCGCCAGAAATCGAGGTGCCGGGGAGTGGATGTGCCCGCTCGTGACGATCACCGCTCTACTCGGCCACGTTGCCGACCTCTGCGCGAGCGGGGACGCCGTCGCGGATATGCCGCAAAGTTTTCGGCAGGTCCTGCTGCGGGGATGGACGCGGCCGAATATCTTCACACCTTGGCGGGGATGCTCCGGATTCTCGCGAACGACCCTCACGAGGACTACGACGAACTGCCCATGGCCCAGTGGCAAGCGGGAGTGAGGTTCCCCCACCTCAAGGGATTCGGCGTCAATTGGGTGGACGAAGGAGAATTCGCGACGCTACAGGAATCGATTCAAGCGGCGATCGCATCCGAGCACCCTTACTGTGCCGAATTCTTGACCCCGCTCGCCACCGAGGCCCAGTCCGCCCTAGTGCTCTTTCCCGGGGAGCGAGCGATGGCGAACGGACCTGCAGGCGATGTTCTCGTTCGTGACTCCTCCCTCCGGATAAATCCGGAGGGCTTCTCCTGTCGGTGGCTAGGCCACATCGGGAAGGACCAGCCCGGCCCTGATAGCGACGTTGAGTGCACCGACATGATCGGCATTGGCGGTGTGACCGCACTGGGTGCACTCGAACTTCTCTTGGGTAGTGCGGTTCTCGCCGGACACATACCCGCAGGCGGGGCAGGTGCGGGAGGTGTTGCGGGGGTCCACCGGGATCAGCTTGCGACCGGCGCTCTCAGCCTTATGCGCAAGGATGCCCAGGAACACCCCCCAACCCGCATCGTGGATACTCCTGTTCAGCCCGGCCTTGGCCGCCGCCCCGTTGGGCAGGAACGCGCCGGGGGTCTGAGGGTCGGGCTTCGGCTTCGGGGCGCGGACCATGTTCGCGATGCTCAGCCGCTCGTGCGCGATCACGTCGTAGGTGTGGACCAGTGCGAGCGCGGTCTTGTGCGCGTGGTCGGTGCGCTGCCGGCGGACCTTGCGGTGCAGCGTGGCGACCTTCTCCACCGCGCGGCGGTGCCTTGCTGTGCGATTGTTCCGCTTGCGGCGGCCGAACGCTTTTAGTGCCCGCTGGGCCTTGGCGAGAGCGTCTGCGTTGCGTTTGCCGTGTCTCGGGTTCGGCTGGTGTTCGCCCTGGCTGGTGGTGAGGAAGTGGGCTATGCCCATGTCGATGCCGCACGCCGCGCCCGTGGCGGGGAGCGGTTCGGCGGGCACCTCGTCACAGGCGAGGATCACATACCACTGCTTGCCCTCACGCTTGACGCTGACCGTCTTGACCCGGCCCTTTACGGGCCGGTGCTGGTGCACGCGGATATGCCCGACACCTTGCAGCCGGACCCGCGTCACCGCCTCGTGCGGGGTGGAGTCCCAGCCACAGCCGTCCCCGTCCTTGGGGAAGTCCACGGTGTCGAACCAGTTCACACCCCGGAAGCGGGGATAGCCTGGCTTCTTGCCGGCCTTTACACGCCGGAAGAACGCCTGGAACGCCTTGTCGAGACGGCGCAAGGTCGCCTGCTGGGACGAGAAAGACCAGCGGCCTTGCCGCTCGGGGTCGAAGGCGCGGACGTCCTTGAGCTGCGCGGACTGCTGCCCGTACCGGACCGTCGTCTTCGACACATGCCGGTAGGCGTCGCGGCGCTCCTGAAGTGCGCCGTTGTAGAGGGAGCAGTGATCCCGAAGCATCTCACGCAGAGCCTGGGCCTGGCGGACGGTGGGGCGGAGGAGGAACTTATACGCGCGGTGCACGCTCGCCCTCCTCTTCCTCTCGCTTCTTCGTCCAGGGGCGTTCCCACTGGGTGTTGATGTACTTCTCGATCGTGTCCGCGCTGACCGCGCCGACCGAGGCGACGAAGAACGACGACGACCACAGCGTGGGCATCCGCGACTTCAGGTGCGGGAACTCCTCCCGCAGAACGCGCGAGGTGAAGCCCTTGAACTGGTGCGCCACGTAGGAGGCGGACGCCTTCGGCCCGTGCTTGACGAACAGGTGCACGTGATCGGGCATCACCTCAAGGGCGATGATCTCCCAGCCCTTCTCGGCGGCCTTCTGCTCGATCAGCTCACGCAGCCGGACCGCGACCCGCCCACCGAGGACCCGGCGGCGGTACTTCGGGCACCACACCACGTGGAGCCCCAAGTCGTACACGCCGCCGGAGTACCGGCGAACCTTCCTGGTCACAGCCACGCGATCACTATACACGCGCCACGCATCTAGTTGCGGTCAACAGTGCAGACCCGTATGCACAGTTGAGGACAGAGCAGCCCAGAGAAGCGATTCCCCCACCGGACAAATCCGGTGGTCCCCTCGCTAGCTATCCGATGGAGGCCGTCAACAACGACCTGGCCGAGTCCGGTGAGCTGGTGGACGCGCAGGGGCTGGTCGAGCCCGCGAAGACCCGTTTCGTGAGCGCGGGCGAGGACGGCCGGCCCGTGATCTCGGACGGTCCTTACGGCGAGACGAAGGAGCTCCTCTGCGGGTACTGGGTACTGGACTGCGCGAGCCTCGACCGGGTCACGGACATCGCGGCCCGCATCGCCCAGTGTCCGGTCCCCGAAGGCGCGCCCGACTACCCGGTGGTCATCCGTCCGATCCAGGACGGCGGAGGCGATCTGTGCCCGTGACGCGTACGACCGACGTCGAGGACCTGCTGCGCCGCCACGCGCCGCAGGTCCTCGGCACGCTGGTACGCAGGTACGGACGCTTCGACCCGGCCGAGGACTCCGTACAGGAGGCGCTGCTCGCCGCCGCACAGCAGTGGCCCGAGGAGGGTGTGCCGGACAATCCGCGCGGCTGGCTGATCAGGGTCGCCTCGCGCCGGCTGACCGACCAGTTGCGCAGTGACGAGGCGCGGCGCCGGCGCGAGGAGACGGCCGCGCAGCTCGTCCCCCGTGACGCGTTCACCGCGCCGCCTCCCGGTGAGGGCCGGGCCCCGTCCGATGACGACACCCTCACGCTGCTGTTCCTCTGCTGCCACCCCGAACTGACGCCCGCCGCGCAGATCGCGCTCACCCTGCGGGCCGTCGGCGGTCTGACGACGGCCGAGATCGCCCGCGCGATGCTGGTGCCCGAGGCGACGATGGCGCAGCGCATCAGCCGGGCCAAGGCGAGGATCAAGGGCGTGCCGTTCCGGCAGCCGGGTCCCGAGGACCGCGACCAGCGTCTGGCCGCCGTGCTCCAGGTGCTGTACCTGATCTTCAACGAGGGTCATACGGCGACGTCGGGGGCCGTCCTGCACCGCGCCGACCTGGCCCATGAGGCGATCCGGCTGACCCGGTCCGTACGCAGGCTCCTGCCCCGGGAGGGTCCGGTCGCCGGGCTGCTGGCCCTGATGCTGCTCACCGAGGCCCGCAGCGCGGCGCGTACCGGCCCGCACGGCGAGCTGATTCCCCTCGACGAGCAGGACCGCTCCTTGTGGAACCGGGGCGCGATCGCCGAGGGCACGGCTCTGGTGGAGGAGGCGCTCTCCGAGGGCCCGGCCGGCGCGTATCAGCTGCAGGCGGCGATCGCGGCCCTGCACGGCGAGGCGGCACGGGCGGAGGACACCGACTGGCCGCAGATCCTGGCCCTCTACGACGTTCTGGTGAGCCGCGCGCCCGATCCGATGGCCGAGCTGGGCAGGGCGGTGGCGGTCGCGATGGTGTCGGGCCCGGAGGCGGGGCTGGCGGAAGTGGCGAAACTGGAGGACCGGCTGACGGGTCATCACCGGCTCGACGCCGTACGCGCCCATCTCCTGGAGAGGGCCGGGGACACCGAGGCCGCGCGTGCGGCCTACCAGCGGGCGGCCCAGGGCACCCTCAGCGTGCCCGAGACCCGCTACCTCCAGATGCGGGCGGCCCGGCTGCGCGCGTGAGCCGCGAGCCGCGAGCCGCGAGCCGCGGGGCCGTGAGCCATGGTCCGCAAGCCATGGGGCCGCGAGCGATGGGGCCGTGAGGAAGTCCGGTACGGAGTCTGGTCATTCACCTGACCCGCCAGTACCTTACCGCTCAGTAAGTTCCTGTCTCCCTCCTGCCCCACGCCTTCAGGAGCGCACCGTGAAGACAGCACTCTCCCCTGCCCTCGCCGCGATCGCCGCGGCTCTCGCGGTCACCGTCGCCTCGGCGGCCCCGGCACCCGCGAGCACCCCCAAGGACGGCCTCCGTGAGGTGCTGTTCGTCGGCAACAACTGGGAGGGCACCGCCGATGTCCTCGAATCGTCCGGTTCCCTGACGAAAGTCGGGCGGATCAACGTCGTCCCGGACAAGGACGAGCGGCTGCGCGAGATCTATCTCAACCCGGTGAAGCTCGCCTACTTCCTCGGGATACGGATGTCCGTCGGCGAGGGACACGACCAGTTCGTGGACGACATGTACTCCACCCCGGACGGGTCGGCCATCGTCGTCTCCCGGCCGAGCTTCGCCGACGTCGTCTCGATCGACGTGGCCACCGGCCGGGTCAAATGGCGCTTCCCCGTTTCCGGTTTCCGCTCCGACCACATGGCCGTCTCCCCGGACGGCACGCGTGTCGCCGTATCCGCGTCCACGGCCAACACCGTGCATGTCCTCGACATCGACACCGGCCGCCAGACAGGCTCGTTCAAGACCGGCGACAAGCCGCACGAGAACGTCTTTTCGGCCGACGGCAAGTACATCTGGAACAGCGCGATCGGCGAGGTCAACACCGCCCTCGACGACCCGGTCTTCGACTGGACGAAGGGGGATCGCAAGATCACCGTCGTCGACGCGAACACCTACCGGACCGTGAAGGTCATCGACATGCGGGAGCGGCTGGACGCCTTCGGCCGCAAGGACCTGTCCGACGCGGTACGGCCGGTGGCCTTCACGCCCGACGAGTCGAAGCTCTACTTCCAGGTGTCGTTCTTCAACGGCTTCCTCGAGTACGACGTCGCCACCGACCGGATCACCCGCCAGAAGACCCTCCCGAAGAACCCGGACACCAGCGAGGACCGCACGACCTGGGTCAACGACTCACGCCACCACGGCATGTCGATGAGCCCGAAGGGCGACAAGATCTGCATCGCCGGGACGATGGACGACTACGCGACGGTGGTCGACCGGGCCACACTCCAGGAAGGGCCGCTCGTCACGGCCTCGAAGCCGTACTGGGCGACCGTGAGCGGGGACGGCAAGTCCTGCGTCATCTCCGAGAGCGGCGCCGACTCGGTCACCGCCATCGACTTCGCGACCGGCCGGAAGGTGGCGTCCGTGCCGGTCGGGGACCACCCGCAGCGGGTACGGCTCGGCCATGTGGCGGCCGACTGGACGGGTCCTTCGGCCGCGCGGGATTAGCCCGGGTACAGCTGTCATGCTCCGATCGTCCCGTCCGGACCAAGGGGCCGCCGGTCCTTGTACGCCCTGGCCCCTCCCACTGGGCCAGGGGGGCCGGCTGTCGGACGGGACGTGCGTGGCGACCGCACCGGAGGGATCATCGGGGCATGAGCCCCACGATTCATCTCGCCCAGCAGCCCGAAGCCGACGAACTCCTCGGGCGCAGCCCTCTGGCCGCCCTGGTCGGCATGCTGCTCGACCAGCAGGTCCCGATGGAGTGGGCCTTCTCGGGCCCGTACACGATCGCCCAGCGCCTCGGCGGCGACGACCTGGACGCCCACGAGATCGCGGCCCAGGACCCGGAGGCCTTCGTCGCGTTGCTGTCGGAGAAGCCGGCGGTGCACCGCTACCCGGGCTCCATGGCCAAGCGGATCCAGCAGCTCTGCCAGTACCTGGTGGACGAGTACGACGGCGATCCGACCGCGCTGTGGAAGGACGCGTCGTCGGGCAAGGAGCTGCTCGCCCGGCTCAATGCGCTGCCCGGCTTCGGCAAGCAGAAGTCGCAGATCTTCCTGGCGCTGCTGGGCAAGCAGTTCGGCGTCACGCCCGCGGGCTGGCGGGAGGCGGCGGGGGCGTACGGCGAGGCGGGTTCGTACCGTTCCGCGGCGGACATCACGGGTCCCGAGTCGCTGGCCAAGGTGCGTGCGCACAAGCAGGAGATGAAGCGCGCGGCGAAGGCGGCCAAATGACACACAAGTACGCCCGAAGACGTACTAGTTGATGTCAATGCTGCTAAACATCACGTGAGTTGCGGCACAACTGTTCACAGAACACTCAGAGATCGCTAACTTCCCCTCAACCTCATTCATACAGGGAAGGACCTCTGTGACCGCGACCCATCGCAGAGCCATGGCCACCCTGGCCGCAGCCGCACTCGCGACCCCGCTCCTGCTGGCATCCGCCTCCCCCGCCACCGCACACCGGCACGACCCTGCCAAGGAAGCGGCCAAGGAAGCAGCCAAGCTCTCCAAGAAGCTGGTCCGCGAGTCGTCCGCCAAGGACGCATACAAGCACCTGCAGAAGCTCCAGCAGATAGCCGAGAGCAACAGCGGCAACCGTGCCGCCGGAACGCCGGGCCACGAGGCGTCCGCGGCATACGTCTACAAGCAGCTGAAGAAGGCCGGGTACGACGTCTCGTACCAGGACTTCGAGTTCATGTACACCGAGACCCAGGCCGAGAAGCTGTCGGTGGTCTCGCCCGCGCCGCGCGATGTCGCGATATCCGCGATGACCTACACCAAGTCGACGCCCGTCGGCGGTGTGAAGGCGGACCTGGTCGCCGCGCCCGTCGACGCCGACGGCACCAACGGCTGCGAGCCGACGGACTTCGCCGCCGGCACCTTCACCGGCAAGGTCGCCCTGGTCAAGCGCGGCGGCTGCACGTTCGCCGCCAAGCAGGAGAACGCGGCGGCCGCGGGCGCGATCGGCGCGGTGATCTACAACAACACCACGGGCGCGCTGTCCGGCACGCTCGGCGGCCCGGAGGCCGGCAAGATCCCGACCGGCGGCATCACGCTCGCCGAGGGCGAGAAGCTCGCCGCGGACCTCGCCAAGGGCCCGGTGAGCATCAACTTCGAGATCCGCCAGCTCCAGGAGAAGCGGACCACCCGCAACGTCATCGCGGAGACCAAGCACGGGAACGCCGCCAACACGGTGATGCTCGGCTCCCACCTCGACTCCGTGGTGGCCGGCCCCGGCATCAACGACAACGGCTCCGGCTCCGCCGGTCTGCTCGAAGTCGCCCTGGAGCTCGCCGAGTCCCACAAGCGGCCCGCCAACAAGGTGCGCTTCGCCTGGTGGGGCGCGGAGGAGAACGGCCTGCTCGGCTCCGAGCACTACGTCGCGAACCTCAGCGACCTGGGCAAGAAGGAGATCAAGCTCTACCTCAACTTCGACATGATCGCCTCGCCGAACTACGGCCTGTTCGTGTACGACGGCGACAACTCGGACGGTGTCGGCGCGCCGGCGGGCCCGGCGGGCTCCGCGCAACTCGAGCGCGACATCAACGAGTTCATGGACAAGCAGGGCAAGCCGCACGAGGGCACGGACTTCACCGGTCGCTCCGACTACGGCCCGTTCATCGAGGTCGGCATCCCGTCCGGCGGCACCTTCACCGGCGCCGAGGGCCTCAAGACCGCCGCGCAGGCCGAGAAGTTCGGCGGCACGGCCGGTGTCGCGTACGACGCGTGCTACCACGCCAAGTGCGACGACATCAAGAACATCAACATGACCGCGTTCGACGCCAACATCGACGTCATCGCCAACGCGGTCGGCACGTACTCGCAGGACCTGAGCTCCCTGCGCAAGCCGGTCGTCACCGTCCCGACGGACGGCGACGCGGGCAGCGGCGGCGGCCTGCACGACGGCCACGACCACGAGGTGACGGAGTAACGGGGCTCCGCCCCGGAACCCGGACGGTACCGGGCGCTTCGAAGCATGCCCGGTAC
>NZ_JBSGZO010000358.1:0-8904 GCF_053611045.1 Streptomyces sp. NPDC054841
GTTGTCAGTGGGGCGTGCCAGCATCGTGTCCGTGGAGAAGCGCGGGGGGAATGACACCCCGGTGACGGCGCACCTCGCCCATCTGCGGCAGCTGCGCCTCGCCAAGGACGCCATGGACCGCGACTGGGCCGAGCCGCTCGACCTGGACGCGGTGGCCGCCCATGCCGGTTACTCACGCTTCCACTTCGTCCGCGCCTTCAAGACGGTCTACGGAGACACGCCCGGTCAGTACCTGTCGCGCAGACGGATAGAACGGGCCGAGGAGCTCCTGCGTACCGCGGATCTCTCGGTCACCGAAATCTGCTCACTGGTCGGCTTCAGCAGCCTCGGCACGTTTTCGGCCCGGTTCAAGAAACAGACCGGTCTGACCCCGAGCGAGTACCGGACGAAGCACGTGGGACGCGGCGCCGCGCTCATACCCGGGTGCTACGCCCTGCTCTGGGCGGGAGGCTTCCCGAGCCGCGACTCCGAGGACCGGAGTGCCAAGGACAGGGATGGCAGGACCTGGGACGGCAAGGACCGCGATTCCAAGGACCGCAATTCCAAGGACCGCAATTCTGAAGAAGCCGGTTGACGGGCCGCTGCCTACGGTGGCAGGGCAAGCAATACGAGCGTCGACCAGGAGCGCGAAATGATCAAGGGACTCGCCATTTCCACCGTCTGGGTCCTCGACCAGGACCGGGCCAAGGAGTTCTACACCGAGAAGCTCGGTCTGGAGGTCCGTACGGACATGACGATGGGTGAGGGCGGCATGCGCTGGCTCACCGTCGGAGCGAAGGGCCAGCCGGACGTCGAGCTGACGCTGATGGTCCCGGGCGCGCCGGCCATGGACCCCGAGTCGGCGGAGGCCATGAAGCGGCTCGTCGCGAAGGGCGTCCTCGGCGCCGGGGTCCTGACCACGGACGACATCCACGGTGACTACGCCAGGTTGAAGGAGAGGGGCGTGGAGTTCCTCCAGGAACCGCAGGAGCGTCCTTACGGCACGGAGGCGATCTTCCGGGACGACTCCGGCAACTGGTTCTCGTTCACGCAGCGCCGTGAGGGAGGACTGGACCTGGACAAGGACTGGGCCAGTTAAAGGACTGGGCCAGTGAGGAGTCAGACCGGGAGCCGGGGCATCGGGAAGCTGCCCGTGTTCGTCGGGGCGTGCTCCGGCAGCCACAGCACCGCGATCGCGCCGCCCGTGCCCGCTCCCGGTGTGATGCCCTCGGGGGCCGCGTTGCGGAAGGTCAGCCGGGCGCCGAGGACCCGGGCCTGGCCGGCCGCGATGGTCAGGCCCAGGCCGTGGCCCGTGCCCGCACGGTCGCTCGCCCCGGTACGGAAGCGGCTCGGGCCGTCGCGCAGCAGCGCCTCGGGAAAGCCGGGACCGTGATCGCGTACCCGTACGACACGGCCCTCGACCGTGACCTCGACCGGCGACTTGCCGTACTTCGCGGCGTTGGTCAGCAGATTGAGCAGGATGCGCTCCAGCCGGCGCGGATCCGTGTTGACCCACGACTCGTGCACGACACGGACCACCACCTCGGGGTCCAGGACGGTGACCCGGCGGCTGACGAACTCGCCGAGCGCGATCTCCTGGAGTTCGGCCCGCTCCGAGGCGCCGTCCAGCCGGGCCACTTCCAGGACGTCCTCGACCAGGACGCGCATGGCCCGGGCCCGGTCCCGTACCAGTTCGGTGGGGCGGCCGGGCGGCAGCAGCTCGGCCGCCGTGAGCAGCCCGGTCACCGGTGTGCGCAGCTCGTGCGCGATGTCCGCGGTGACCCGGCGCTCGGCCTCGATGCGCTCGTTCAGGGCGTCGGTCAGCGCGTCCACGGCCCGTGCGAGCTCGTCGGTCTCGTCGCGTACGACACCGCCGACGGCATGGCGGACCCGTACCTCCGTGTTGCCCTCCGCGACCTTGCCGGCCGCGGCGGCGGCCTTGCGCAGCCTGCGCGAGAGCTGACCGCCGATCAGCACGCCCAGCGCAGAACCGCCGAAGACCACCGACACCGAGCCGATGATGAGGGCCCGGTCGAGGTCCTTCATGATGGCGGCGCTGCGGTCGGAGAGGCGGTTGTGCAGGGACACCACATCGCCGTTGCCGAGCGGCACCGCGGCCCAGATGTCGGGGGCGCCGCTGTGGTGTTCCTGCACATAGGTGGCCTGGCGGCCGTTCGCGAGCAGCGCCTTCAGCTCCCGGGGAAGCGAGGGGTCGTTGAGCCTGGGACCGAACTTGAGCTCGGGCTTCTGCTTCGCGGGATCGTAGATCCGCTGGGACCAGAGCAACCGGCTCATCTGCATGTCGCGCGCGTTGTCGAGCATCGAGACGCGGGCGGCGTTGTGCACGACGAGACTCAGCGCGAACGCGATCAGGGCACCGACGGCCGCGATCGCGATGCTGATCTTCCATCTGACACCGGTGCGCAGGGCGAGCCGCTTCATGCGGGGTCCTGTTCTGCTGTGGGGCGTGGCCGGCGTGGGGTGGTTGTTGCCGGGGGTCCGGGGGGTGTCCCCGGGTGATGCAGCCGTCTGACGCCGGTGCGCAGGGCGAGCCGCTTCATGCCTTGAGCTTGTAGCCGAAGCCGCGGACCGTTTCGATCCGGTCCTGGCCGATCTTCGTGCGAAGCCGCTGCACATGGACGTCGACGACCCGGGTGTCGCCGCCCCAGCCGTAGTCCCAGACGCGCTCCAGCAGCTTGTCCCGCGACAGCACCGTGCCCGGCGCGGACGAGAACTCCAGCAGCAGCCGCATCTCCGTCGGCGTCAGCCCGACCGGCTCGCCGGCCCGGCGCACCTCCATGCCCTCCGTGTCGACCTCCAGGTCACCGAAGGTCAGCACCCCGCGTTCGTCAGCCTGGCCCGGCTCGCCGTTGTCGCCCGCCACCCCGCCCGCGTGCCCGAAGCGGCGGAGTACCGCGCGGATCCGCGCGACCAGCACGGCACCGTCGAACGGCTTGGTGACGTAGTCGTCGGCGCCCGCCTCCAGGCCGAGCACCACATCGATCGAGTCCGCGCGGGCCGACAGCATGATCACGGGGACGGTCGACTCGTCCCTGATCCGGCGGCACAGGCTGACGCCGTCCAGACCCGGCAGCATCACATCGAGCAGCGCGATGTCGGGGCGGTTCGCGCGGAAGGCCTCAAGACCGGCGAGGCCGTCCGGCATGGCGGTCACCGCGAAGCCGTCGCGCTCCAGCGCGAGCTGGGTGGCCTCGCGGATGACATCGTCGTCCTCGACGAACAGCACATGTGTCTCGGCCATCCCGCAGCTCTCTCGGTTCCTGTCTCTCGATCAGCACTCGGTCGGTACTCGATCGGTGATGGGTCAGGGCAGGTCAGTTCTCATTCGGCGTGGTCGCCATCGGCGGCTCGACCTCTTCGCCGCCGACCACTTTGCTGAACTCGTTCTCCACCCGGTCGTGCTCGGCGAACTTGTTCCCCGACCAGCGGTAGGTGGTCACGATCTCGCCGGACGGGAACGAGACCGAGTCGCTCTTCGCGTACACCTGCTTGGTGACGACGAGATCGCCGCGGTCGATCGTCGAATAGACCGCGGGCTCCTCCTGCGCGAAGACATTCTCGTATGTGCCGTCGTCCGCGCGGTACACATACGTACCGATGCCCACAGCGTCTCCGCACGTCATCACATTCACCACGACGTCGGACACGGGATTGTCGGTGAGGCTCCCGTACGACGTGTCGATCGGGTACGCATCCACCGAGCACGGTTTCAGATCGGCCTTCACGCGCTTGCTGACCTTCGGGTCGGCCATCAGCAGCCGGACGACGTCGACCTTCTTCACCGGCGAGGCGGTGGTGGAGGGCGCGACGGTCGAGGGCGACTGCGCCACCGGGTCCGTACGCGCCGGTCCCTCGTCACGTGTCCCCGTACCGCCCGTCGAGCAGCCGACGGCGAACAGCCCGAAGGCGGCGAGCCCGGCCATCGCCGTGCCACTCGCCGCCCATGGACCGATCCCGTCTCGGGCACCGGCTCTTGCCCCGCTCCCGGGGCCGCTGCCTCTGGCTAGGCCGCGCAACGCTCCCGCCCCCGTTCCTCACG
Organism: Streptomyces sp. NPDC054841; assembly: GCF_053611045.1. Taxonomy (NCBI): domain Bacteria; kingdom Bacillati; phylum Actinomycetota; class Actinomycetes; order Kitasatosporales; family Streptomycetaceae; genus Streptomyces; species Streptomyces sp. NPDC054841. The sequence goes on from NZ_JBSGZO010000358.1 coordinate 4,040, forward strand.
ACGTGCGTGCGTGTCTTCCGTACGGTTCGAACGCTCCAGGGTCCGGGCGTTCAGACCACGGCTCTCCAGCTCCTGGCGGAGCCGGGCGAGCGCCCGGTGCAGCGTGCTCTTCACCGTACCTGTCGACATGCCCAGCGCGGCGGCGGTCTCCTCGGTGCTCATCTGCTCCCAGTGCCGCAGCACGACGACGCTGCGCTGCTTGGGCGCGAGCACCTTGAGGACGTCCATGAGCAGGGCCCGGTCGGCGTGCTGCTCGGTGGCGTCCTCGACGCTCGCGTCCGGCAACTGCTCGGTCGGGACCTCTTCGAGCTTGCGTGCCCGCCACCACTCCGTACGCGTATTGATCATGACGCGGCGCAGATAGGCGTCGGCGAGGGACTTGTCGGCTATGCCGTCCCAGCGGCCGTAGGTCCGTACGAGGGCGGTCTGGAGCAGGTCCTGGGCGTCGACCGGGTCAGGGACGAGTCGCCTGGCGCTGCGCAGCAGCGCCTCCTGCCGAGTGCGTACGTACTCTTCGAATTCGAGCACCTCGCCGTGCGCCATTCCAACCGCCTCCGTCCCCGTCCGAGCCCCGTGACACGCCGTGTGTTTCCGTGGTCTCCCCTACGCCACAAGAAGCTACGGAGCAGTTGTCACGGGGCTGTGCGGAGAAGCCGTCGGAGCACGCACGGCCGTCCATCGGTTGTGTAACAGGCGGGTTGGCCGGTTGGCCGGTGATTCTCAGGTGAGAGGCAAACGGAACCGGCCATTCTCCAGGGGTTCGACCAATCCGTCCGCAACCAGCCCGTCCAGGGCACGCGCCCGTTGGACCGGCTCGTCCCAGACCTGGTCGAGCACGGCACGCGGCACAGGCGTCACTGCTTCGCGCAGCACCGCCAGCAGCTTGCCGCGCACCTGGCGGTCCGTGCCCGCGTAGGTCTGGCCGCGTCGCGGAGGCCCGTCGTGCGCCGGCTTCCCGGCCAGCCGCCAGGCACACAGGCCGGCGACCGGGCAGCGCCCGCAGTCCTCGTTGCGTGCGGTGCAGACGAGTGCGCCCAGCTCCATCGAGGCCGCCGCCCAGCGGGCAGCCTGCGCCTCGTCATCGGGCAACAGGGCACGGGCCAGCCTGCGTTCGGCCGCGGTCGTCGCGTTCGGCGGGTACTGGATACCGGTCGCGGCGCGCGCGAACACCCGGCGGACGTTCGTGTCGAGGACCGGGTGCCGCTGCCCGTACGCGAACGAGGCCACCGCCGCCGCGGTGTACTCGCCGATGCCCGGCAGCGCGAGAAGCTGCGCGTGCTCGCGCGGTACGTCGCCGCCGTGCCGCTCCGTTATCGCCACCGCGGCGCCGTGCAGCCGCAGCGCTCGGCGCGGATAGCCCAGGCGGCCCCAGGCGCGCACCGCCTCACCGGGCGCCTCGGCGGCCAGGTCGGCGGGGCGCGGCCAGCGGGCCAGCCACTGCTCGTACACCGGCAGGACCCGGCTGACGGGGGTCTGCTGCAGCATGAACTCACTGACCATCACACCCCAGGCGCCGGCCTCGGGGCGGCGCCAGGGCAGGTCACGGGCATGCTGGTCGAACCAGGCGAGGACGGGGACGTGGAGGCCTGCGGCGGCCTCGGCGACGCCGTCGGGCCCGGACGGAACGCCGTCCGGGCCGGAGAGGACACCGTCCGGGCCGGAGAGGACACCGTCCGGGGCGGAAAGGACACCGTCCGGGGCGGAGGGGACGCTGTCCAGGTGCGAAGGGACGTCGGTCGCGGGGGAGGGCATGTCGGTCGCAGTCATGGCACCTCCGATCCTGGCATGTTCAGCGCCGCGCGCGGCGTATGCGCTCCGTGACGTGCTCCGGTGCGGCGTACATGTCACCTGGCCCGGCGAGCCAGAGCGCGAGCGGCGACCGGCTCGTCCGCATGGTCCCGGCCAGGGACGCGGCCGGCCGGGTCAGCGACCGGACGAACACGACGGCGACGGCCGCGCCCAGCAGCAGGCCCACGGTCACGTCGTGCGGATAGTGGACCCCGACGAAGACCCGCGAGAACGCCATCAGTGCTGCCATGGGCACGGTGAGCCACGCGATCCGCGGCCGGAGGAGTACGAGCGCGACGGCGGCCGCACCGGCGATCGCCGAGTGGTTGCTCGGGAACGACCAGTCGCCCGTCGGCGGGCACGGCACCAGCGACGCCGCGGCCCCCGCGACCGCGCGGCACGGCCGCTCCTCGTCCACCAGAGACTTCAGCGACTCGCTGCACACATAGCCCGCGGCGGTCGCGAGCGGTGCGAGCACCGCCAGCGCTATGGCCCGTGCGTCCCCGGTGCGTGCCCGCCACCACGCGAGGACGAACAGCGCGCCGAACAGCAGCAGCCCTGCCTCCGTCCAGAGTTCGGCGAGCAGGCGCACCCAGTGCGGGGTGGTGTGGGCGAGGTCGGTGAGGTCGCGGTACAGCCCGCTGGAAATGTCGCTGTCCATGACTACGGACCGTACGCGTACACCCTGGTTCGTCACCCTGTGCCATCGGCCACGGCTGTCCCCGACGAAAGTCGGGGGTCCCAAGAGGGTTGTGTCCAGTGGCACATGTCGATGATCGGCAAATCGCTCCCATCATGAGCGGTGGGTGGGGCGGGAGTTGCGTCCGATCTCTCGTACAGTTCGGTACGTGGGATCTCTGCGCAATCCGGTCGGGCCGCTCCCCTCCTCCATCTACTGGCGACGGAGGGCAGTCGCGCTGACCCTGATGGCGCTGCTCGCGCTGCTGATCGCATGGGCCGTCGGTTCCGGTGACAGCGGCGTGAAGAGCAGCGACGACGGCAAGCCGAACGACGCGAAGCCGGCGCCCTCCATCACTCCGGGACCCAGCGGGTCGGGTACCGCGATCAGTGAACAGCCGGGCGGGCGTGACGAGTCGGGCGAATCCGGCGAAAGTGATGGCACGGGCGGGGACGCCGGTACGGGCACGGACGCGGGCACCGCCGACGGCGGCAAGAACGGCGATCCGGGCGCGAGCGGCGCGGCGAACGGCGGCGGCGCGAGCGTGGGGGAGCAGGTCCCGGCGGGCTCCGCACTGCCCGAATGCGCCCCGGGCGCACTGAAGTTGGCGCTGCGCAGCCTCAAGCCCGCCTACGGTCCGGGCGAGACCCCCCGGTTCGCGTTCGAGGTGAGGAACACCTCGTCCGTGACGTGCAAGGCCGACTTCGGGCCGAAGACCGCGGTGTTGACGGTGTCGGCCATCACCGACGGGAAGAACGACAAGGTGTGGTCCTCGAAGGACTGCCCGCCCGGCGGCGGCACGCAGTTCCTGAAGTTCCCGGCGGGCCGGACCGTGACCCACACCGTCGACTGGGACCGCCGCAGGAGCAGTCCCCAGTGCGCGACCCCGCCCGCCGGCCCGGCGGCCCCGGGCTCCTACCTGCTGGAGGCCACGTTCCCAGGAGCGACGGTGTCTCCCGCGTCGTTCCGCCTGGAGAAGGACTAGGGCCTGCGATCTTGCCGGGCCCGCGACGCCGCCCTGTCCCGGTCCGGGCCCGGGGCCGGGCGTTGCGGATCAGGGGCGGAAGCACGCGCGGGGAGCCGGCGGACGGCTCCCGCTGCGCGAGCTCAGACGTAGCGCTCCAGGATGGACGATTCCGCAAGGCGCGACAGCCCCTCGCGGACGCTGCGGGCGCGCGCTTCGCCGACGCCGTCGACCGCCTGGAGATCGTCGACGCTCGCGGCAAGGAGCTTCTGCAGGCCGCCGAAGTGCTCCACGAGGCGCTCGATGATCGCTCCGGGCAGCCTCGGCACCTTCGCGAGAAGCCGGTAACCGCGGGGCGACACCGCGGAGTCGAGGGTCTCGGGCGAACCGCTGTACCCCAACGCCCTCGCCACGATGGGAAGTTCCAGAAGCTCGGCGTGGGTCAGCTCGTTCAGCTCGACGAGCGCCTCGTCGACCGTGCGGGACCGCTTCGCGGTCGGCTCCGGGACATAGTCGCGGATGACCAGCTCCCGCTCCGGCTCCACGCCCGCGATCAACTCGTCGAGCTGGAGGGCGAGCAGCCGCCCGTCGGTACCCAGCTCCACCACGTACTCCGCGATCTCCGTGGCGATCCGGCGCACCATTTCGAGGCGCTGCGCGACCGCCGTGACGTCGCGGACGGTCACCAGGTCCTCGATCTCCAGCGCGGAGAGCGTGCCGGCGACCTCGTCCAGCCGGAGCTTGTACCGCTCCAGGGTCGCCAGCGCCTGGTTCGCCCGGGACAGGATCGCCGCGGACTCCTCCAGGACGCGCCGCTCGCCGTCCACGTACAGCGCGATCAGCCGCATCGACTGGGACACGGAGACGACGGGGAAGCCGCACTGCTTGGAGACGCGGTCGGCGGTCCGGTGCCGGGTGCCGGTCTCCTCGGTAGGGATGGACGCGTCCGGGACGAGCTGGACGCCGGCCCGGAGGATCTTGGTGATGTCCTTGTCGACGATGAGCGCACCGTCGAGCTTGCACAGCTCGCGCAGCCGCGTCGCCGTGAACTCCACGTCCAGCACAAAGCCGCCCGTGCACATGGATTCGACCGTTTTGTCCATCCCTAGGACGATCAGACCGCCCGTATTGCCCCGGAGAATGCGCTCCAGGCCGTCACGCAGGGCGGTGCCCGGGGCGACCGCACTGAGAGAGGCGCGCATCAGCGCTTCCGTGCCGGATCCCCCGGAGCCTCCGCCGGACTTTCCGGGTGCTGAGCCCCGGTCGTTGGCTGCCACTGCACTCCTCCGGCTCGTACGGACTGGCGAGACCAGGGCAAAGTCTAGCGACCCCGGCCAGGCCCGGGCGGCGTCGCGCGGCGATGGCTGTCGCCCGGCCCCTTCCCCGTGGCCCTTCGGGCACGCGAGGTGCGCCCGCCTTCTCCCGCCCGTGAAC
>NZ_JBSGZO010000359.1:0-8893 GCF_053611045.1 Streptomyces sp. NPDC054841
CGGCGGAGTCGTCGGACCGCCGCCGCGCGAAGCACGCGGCGGCAGCGCGGCCTTGCTGGTCGCGGCGTCGGCGATGTCACCGGCCGACGGCTGCGGCCCCGAAGGCTGCGGTCCCGGCGCCTGCGGCCCCGGCACCTGTGGGTCGAGCACGGGGGCAACGGCGGTGTGCGGCAGCTGGCTGCCGCCCGACATCAGCGCGGTCGGCGCGTCCGCACCCACCGACGGCGGCGGGGTGTCGTCCTCGTCGCTACCGGCCAGCGGCGGCGCGAACACCGTCGCCGGCAGCGGCACGGAACCGTCTTCCGCCGAGGCATTCGTGTCGGTCCCGGCCCACGGAGTCCCCTGCCCGGGCGCCGCGGGCACCCCGTCGGAGGCGGTGGGCTCGTAGTCGCCACGGCCGGCGGCAGGCCAGCCGGCCGCGGGCGTCGACGGCGCGGGCACGGAAGGTACGGGAGCCGCGGAAGAGGGATCCGCACCGGTGCCTGCGGTCGGGGCGCCTTGCGACGGACCACCGGCCGCCGGGGCCGGGGAGGCCTCGGGCGTCGGTACGGAAGCGGGCGCCGCCGAGCCCGGCCAGGCATCACCGCCGACATGCGAGCCACGGCCAGCGGTACCACCACCAGACACATCGGCGCCCGCCGAAGGCGCCGCCGCAGAAGCCCCCGCACCCGCACCGGCACCGGCACCCGCGCGCTGGTCCGCAATGCCCAGCTTGTCCGCCGCGTCCTGCAGCCACTCCGGCGGACTCAGCAGGAACGACGTCTGGTTCAGGTCGATCCGCTCCGGCTGCGCCACGACCGGCGCCGCCGCCACGTCCGGAGTGCCGTACTCCTCCTCGTAACGACGGATCACCTCACCCACCGGCAGCCCCGGCCACAGCGTGGCCTCCCCGCTGTCCCGGGCGATCACCAGTCGCTGCCGCCCGCCGTCCGACGTCGGACCGTCCGCACGGTCCTCCGCCCACACCACGAAGCCCAGCTCGAACTCCCGCACCCGCACCTCACGATGCTGGTACGCGGGCACATCGCCGTTGACCCACTCTTCCGCGCGCTCCTGCGCCTGCGCGAAGGTCACCATCGAGAAGCTCACTCCCCCACCGGAACGGCGCGCGCGAAGCCGCCGTCCACCATCAGGTTCGCCACGGTCTCCAACTCGGGCGGATTGCCCGCCAGCCGGGACAGGAACACGTCGAAGTCCTCGCCGCACGGCAGCAACAGCCGCTCCACGCGGTCGGTGACCGTCAAACCGTCTTGGTCGCGGGCGTCGTCGTACGCGCAGAACCACACCGAACCGACATCGCTGCCCCGGACCTTGACCGCCAGCAGCCCGCCCTGGACGAAACCGACACCGAGATAGTCCTTCGTCAGATGGTCCCGCAGACACTTGTTGACGTACACGAGGTCATTGACCGCGGCCTCCTCACGCACCGTGAAGAACGGCTGGTCGATCAGCAGCCCCAACTCCGCGTCGAGCGCGGCCCCCACCGGCGCACACCCGCCCGCCGCCTTCAGGAAGGAGCGGTAAGCGCCCGGCAGGCGGTACCCCAAGTCCTCTTCCACACCCAGCAGTTGCTGCTCGGTCACCGACACCGCCCCCTTGGGCAGGCCGAAGTGCGCGGGCCGGGTCTCCTGCAGCGGACGCGTACCCCGCTTGGCGTGATCGACCGCGGTCGATGCCATACCGCCGTGATGGCGCAGCAGCGCCTTCACCTCCACCGGCACCAGCTCAAGCCGGCGGCCGCCCGCGACGTGGTGCCACGTCCAGCCGTGCGGCGTCGCCACCGCCGGGATGGTGTCCCACAGCTCATGACCGTCGGCGTGCAGCGCGGCGTTCGCCGATACGTAGTCGGTGAGCCGCAGTTCGTCGACGCCGAAACCCTCAGGGGGCTCGGCGATCTCCGCGGCGGCACGCGCATACGGCGAGAAGTCCGGAAAGCCGTTTTCATCCATTCGTACACCCATGGGGTGACGAGCGGCCCTGACCGGGTCCGGGAAGTGCACGACCTGCCCGGCGTAGGCCGCGTTCGGTGGCGCGGCTTGCTGCCCGAGCCGACCTGTCGTCATGGCGGTTGCCCCCTGCTGCGTCTGGCTGGTTCACCACAGCCTATGCGGTGCGGCAACAGCGAGTACCGCCCCTCCGCTTCCGTAACGAACCGTCACTCCCGTGTGACCCTGAGCCGAAGGCGGCGCGACACAGTTTCACGTTTCAGTCACCCCGCTTCCTTACCTGCCGCCCCATTTGGCAGGCTGTCCCAGCAACTCGGGGGATTGCAGGGAGGGGCAACAGCACGATGCACACGGCACCGCACACGGCACCATCAGTCACAACAGGTGACCCCAGGCTCAGCTGGAGCAGCGCGGAGGCCGACGGCCGCCCGCCCACGCTGCGCTTCCGCCGCGACGGAATCCTGCCGACCGTGGCCGCAGCACTCTCCGTGCGCGGCGAAACCCTGACCTGCACCGCCGGCAAGGGCGACCAGCCGCCCCTGCTGCACCCCCTCGTCCAGGACTTCCTCGACACCCTCACCAGCGGCCAGCGGGAGCGCTTCACCGGCCGCTGCCCCGAAGCGATCCTGCTCTCCCGCCATCTCACCGCCACCGACGCCGCCCGTTCCAAACGCGCACAGCGCAAACCCCTCACCCAGGGCGAGGCACGCCGCTCCCTCAAGCAGGCCAAACTCACCGCCCGCCGCATCCGCGAGGACGGCGACCCCCTCCACGGCAGCTACGCCGCACCCTGCCGCTCCTGTACGGCGATGCTCGCCCACTTCGGCGTCCGTACCGTCGACCCGACCCAGACCGAGAACGGCTGAACGCACGCCCATGCCCGACCACGCCCTCAGCACCACCCGCTTCCCCGTCGCCGTCGACGCCGCACTGCGCGACGCGGGCTGGCAGCCGGGCCGCTGGGACATCAAGCAGGCCGAGCACTGGGCCGACGCCCTGCGCTCCCACGTCTCACCCGGCGGCCACCGGCACGCCGTCTTCCCCGCCGCGGTCGAAGCCTGGGCCGAATTCGGCACTCTCCTCCTCGCCCCACCCGGCCCCGGCCGGCAGACGGCGCCCACAGCCGTACGCTTCGACCCGCTCGCCGGACTCCACCTCGCCCGCACCCTCGGCGACCTCGGACGAGCCCTCGACACCGAAATCGCCCCCCTCGGAGAAGAGGGCAACGCCCAGGCCGTCCTCGCCATCGACACCGAAGGCCGCGTCTACAGCCTCGACCACACCGGCGACTGGTACCTCGGCCCGGACCTGGACCAGGCCCTCATCACACTGGTCACCGGCGCCCAGCCGGCACGACTGACGACATCCTGAGACAACCCGACCGCGGCTCCCGACCGACACGGACCGAGAACTGCGCAGACCGGGAACCGCGCGCCAGGCGGGCCGCCCGGCCGGCCCGGCGCCTAGGGCGTGTTGCGAAAGTCCCGCCTGGCCCGCGACGCCTCGCACGCACTCCCCCGTAGCCCTTCGGGCACGGGAGGTGCCCCCACGCTGCGTTGTCGGACTCATCCAAGTACGTCCAGTACGAGGATGATCTCCCCCAGCTACCGCTGGGAGGTGCCCCCACCGCCTTGCGATCGCACGCACCAGACGCCGCGGGCCCCGCCCTCCGGGCGGACGGCGCTACTTTCGCAACACGCCCTACGCCGCCGGCGCATCCATCGGCAGCACCGCCGACACCCGGAACCCACCCGCGTCCGTCGGGCCCGACACGAACACTCCGCCCAGCGCCGACACCCGCTCCCGCATCCCCAGCAGACCGTTCCCCCCACTCGGCAGACCCGCATCCGCCGCATCGCGCTCCGACGGACCGTTCTCCACCTGCATCGCGATCTCCGCCTCGCGATGAGCGACCCGGACCCACGTCTTCGCACCCGCCGCATGCTTGTGCACGTTCGTCAACGCCTCCTGCACCACCCGGAAAGCCGTCTGCTCGACCTCCGGCCGGTACACCTGCGTCTCGCCGTGCACCGTCAGCTCCACGGCCATCCCCGCCTGCCGGGACTGCTCCACCAGCGGCTCCAGATCGGCCAGCGAAGGACCGTCCCCCGCCGCCGCAGCGGCGGCAGCAGCCGCGGCCACCCCGACCGCCGCCAACGGCACCGGCTCCGCCGCCCGCGCCGCGGCCTCCTCACCGGCCCGCAGCACCCCGAGCATCTCCCGCAGCTCCGTCAACGCCTGCCGGCCCATGTCCCCGACCAGCGCCGCGTTCCGCACCGCCTTCTGCGGATCCTTCAACGCCACCGCCTGCAGCGCCGCCGCATGCACCACCATCAGACTCACCCGGTGCGCGACCACGTCATGCATCTCCCGCGCGATCCGCGTCCGCTCCTCCGTACGCGCCCACTGCGCCCGCTGCTCCGCACGGTCCGCCAGCAGCGACAGCTCCTGCTCCAGACTGTCGGCCCGCTCCCGCAAGCTCTCCATCAGCCGCCGCCGCGCCCCGACATACAGACCGAGCAACAACGGCGGCGCGGTCAGCCCGATCGACATCACGACGGACACCACCGGCACGTACCAGGGCCCCGGATCGAAGTCCGCGGAGACCACGTCCTGCTGGGTCCTCACAAAGGTGACGATCAACGTCCCCATCAGCGACATCCCGGCCAACGCGGCGATGATCCGGCGGGGCGCCTCCGAGGCCGCGAGCGTGTAGAGCCCGACGATCCCCATCAGGAAGCCCATCTCGGCCGGCGTGATCGCGATCGAGACGAGCACCACACCGACCGGCCACCGCCGCCGCAGCACCAGCGCCGCCCCGGCGATCAGTCCGAAGACCACCCCGAACGCCACCGGCAACGCCGCCGAGTCCGCGAACCGGACCCCCTCCAGCGCACACTCCACCGCGGACACGAGCGCGAGCCCGACGTCCAACACGACACTGCGCCGCCGCCCCCACCACAGCCAGGCCCGGGCGTCCCCGCCCGCAGCGTCCTGGTGTGCCCCCGTTGTGGTCATGTCTCCCAGCCTACGGAAACGCGCGACCGATTTTCCGGCGACTGCAACAGCACGAAACGTCATCGAACACGGACGCAACGCACACCGACCGCACGAACAGGTGAACGACATCCTGAACCGGCTCGTGATGGACGAGCCCCCTCCGGAGTGGACGAAGCGGCCGAACGCGAAGGACGACTTACAGGCCCGCGCCGATCTCTACCGTCGCACGGAAGGGGCTTGGTACGGCATAGTGTTGGGTGCCGGTCCGGCGGACTGACCAGGTGTCCACTTACGTCGGATTTCATCCCCTGTGGTGTAATTGGCAGCACTGAGGCTTTTGGTGCCTTATGTCCGGGTTCGAGTCCTGGCGGGGGAGCCGCTGCTTTCCGGGTCCTGACCTCCACGGTCAGGACCCGCCCTCATTTCACCCCTGAAACGTGCCGGTATCCTTCGGGTGTCCCCCACCCGAAGCATCGAAGCCGAAGGGCATTCCCGTGAGCGCCAACCGCCCGGCCGCCGTCGTCGTCCTCGCAGCGGGTGAGGGCACCCGCATGAAGTCGAAGACCCCCAAGGTCCTGCACGAAATCGCCGGGCGCTCGCTCGTCGGACATGTCGTGTCCGCCGCCCGCGAGCTGGAGCCGGAGCAGCTGGTCGTGGTCGTCGGGCATGCGAGTGAGCAGGTCAAGGAGCATCTCGCCACGCACTACGCCGGTACGCGCACCGCGTTCCAGGCCGAGCAGAACGGGACGGGGCACGCGGTCCGTATGGCGCTCGAGGAGCTCGGGCAGGCTCCCGACGGCACCGTGGTGGTCGTCTGCGGGGACACTCCCCTTCTTTCCGGTGAGACGCTGACGGCGCTCACCTCGACGCACGCCGCCGACGGGAACGCCGTGACCGTACTGACGGCCGAGGTCCCGGATTCCACCGGCTACGGCCGGATCGTGCGGGACGCGGCGACCGGTGCGGTCACCGCGATCGTGGAGCACAAGGACGCGACCGAGGCCGAGCGGGCGATCAGGGAGATCAACTCCGGGGTGTTCGCGTTCGACGGGCAGCTGCTCGCGGATGCGCTGGGCAAGGTGCGTACGGACAACAGCCAGGGCGAGGAGTACCTCACCGATGTGCTGGGGATCCTGCGCGAGGCGGGGCACCGGGTCGGGGCCTCGGTCGCGGGTGACCACCGGGAGATCCTGGGCATCAACAACCGTGTGCAGCTGGCGGAGGCCCGCGGGCTGCTGAACGAGCGGCTGCTGGAGCGGGCGATGATGGCCGGCGTGACGGTCGTCGATCCGGCGTCGGTGCTCGTCGACGTGACGGTGACGTTCGAGCGGGACGCGGTGATCCACCCGGGTACGCAGCTGCTGGGCGCCACGCACGTCGCGGAGGACGCCGAGGTCGGCCCGAACACCCGGCTGAGGGACACGACCGTCGGCAGGGGCGCCCGGGTCGACAACGCGGTGGCCGAGGGCGCGGTGATCGGCGAGTCGGCGTCCGTCGGCCCGTACGCCTATCTCCGCCCGGGTACGAAGCTCGGCCTGAAGGCCAAGGCGGGTACGTACGTGGAGATGAAGAACGCCACGATCGGCGAGGGCACGAAGGTTCCGCACCTGTCGTACGTGGGTGACGCGACGATCGGCGAGTACACGAACATCGGCGCCGCGAGCGTCTTCGTGAACTACGACGGCGAGGCGAAGCACCACACGACGATCGGGTCCCACTGCAAGACGGGCTCGGACAACATGTTTGTTGCTCCTGTCACAGTCGGGGACGGCGCGTACACCGCGGCGGGCTCCGTCATCACCAAGGATGTGCCGCCCGGTTCGCTTGCCGTCGCCCGCGGCCAGCAGCGGAATATCGAGGGTTGGGTGGCTCGTAAGCGTCCGGGAAGTGCGGCGGCGCAGGCTGCCGCGGAGGCGGGCAGGCAGGTCGACGCCGAAAGCTGACCGGAAACCGGTGCGTCAATCTCGGCGTACCGTGATACGTGCACACGATTCGGCTGGCTCGCCGCACAAGGGACGGGCGGATCAGCGGCAGAGAAACACGTCTGAGGAGACTGTCCTGTGACCGGGATCAAGACGACCGGCGAGAAGAAGCTGATGTTCTTCTCCGGCCGCGCCCACCCCGAGCTGGCCGAAGAGGTCGCACATCAGCTGGGTGTCGGTCTCGTGCCGACCAAGGCTTTTGACTTCGCCAACGGTGAGATCTACGTCCGCTTCCAGGAGTCGGCGCGTGGCGCGGACTGCTTCCTGATCCAGAGCCACACGGCTCCGATCAACAAGTGGATCATGGAGCAGTTGATCATGCTCGATGCTCTGAAGCGGGCGTCGGCCCGGAGCATCACTGTGATCCTCCCGTTCTACGGTTATGCCCGTCAGGACAAGAAGCACCGTGGCCGGGAGCCGATCTCGGCGCGTCTGGTCGCGGATCTGATGAAGACCGCGGGTGCCGACCGCATCCTCACGGTGGATCTGCACACGGATCAGATCCAGGGCTTCTTCGACGGCCCGGTGGACCACCTCTTCGCGCTGCCGCTGCTCGCGGACTACGTGGGTGCGAAGGTCGACCGTTCGAAGCTGACGGTGGTGTCCCCGGACGCCGGCCGTGTGCGTGTGGCGGACCGCTGGTGCGACCGGCTGGACGCGCCGCTGGCGATCGTGCACAAGCGCCGCGACAAGGACGTGGCGAACCAGGTCACCGTCCATGAGGTGGTCGGCAATGTCGAGGGCCGGGTCTGTGTCCTGGTCGACGACATGATCGACACGGGTGGCACGATCTGTGCGGCCGCGGACGCGCTGTTCGCGCACGGCGCGGAGGACGTCATCGTGACGGCGACGCACGGTGTGCTGTCCGGTCCGGCGGCGGACCGGCTGAAGAACTCCAAGGTGAGTGAGTTCGTGTTCACGAACACGCTGCCCGACCCGGGCAATCTGGAGCTCGACAAGATCACGGTCCTGTCGATCGCTCCGACGATCGCGCGCGCGGTGCGTGAGGTCTTCGAGGACGGTTCGGTGACGAGCCTCTTCGAGGAGCAGTGAGCTAGCTAGATCGATTTCTGGGGCGGCCTCCCCGCCGAGTACACTGTCGAAGTTGCTCGGCGAGGGAGGCCGTACTCATTTGTACGGCGGTCCGTTATCGACGCGCTCTTCGTAGCAGGCCAGTCGTGGCCGGGTGACCGTTCCTGTTCGTCACCGCATACGAGGAGTGCATATGTCCGAGGTGAAGCTCGCCACCGAGACCCGTACCGAGTTCGGCAAGGGTGCCGCGCGCCGCATCCGCCGCGAGAACAAGGTTCCGGGCGTTCTGTACGGCCACGGCGTCGACCCGATCCACGTCACGCTGCCGGGCCACGACCTGCTGCTCGCCCTCCGTACCCCGAACGTCCTGCTGGCGCTGGACATCGAGGGCAAGAAGGAGCTGGCGATCCCGAAGGCCGTCCAGCGTGACCCGCTGAAGGGCTACCTGGAGCACGTCGACCTGCTGCTGGTGAAGCGCGGCGAGAAGGTCAGCGTCGAGGTTCCGGTCCACGCCGAGGGCGAGCTGGCCCCGGGCGGCAACCTGCTGGAGCACGTTCTCAACGCGCTGCCGGTCGAGGCCGAGGCCACCCACATCCCCGAGTCCTTCACCGTCTCCGTCGAGGGCCTGGAGGCCGGCGCCTCCGTTCTCGCCAAGGACGTCTCGCTGCCGAACGGCGTGACCCTGGCCGTCGACGAGGACGCTGTCGTCCTGCAGGTCCTGGCCGCGCAGGCCGAGGAGCCGGCGGCCGAGGGCGAGGAGGCTGCCGAGGGCGAGGCCGCCGAGGCCACCGAAGCCTGAGCCGTACGCTCTGCTTGACGGGGTGGGGGGCCCCCCGGCCCGCCCCCCCCGTTGGTGGTGGGGTTCGGGGACAGGTACGGGTGCGCGGGGAGACGCGACGGCCCTGACGACGGCCGACGCCCCCGCCCCGTGGG
>NZ_JBSGZO010000360.1:0-8890 GCF_053611045.1 Streptomyces sp. NPDC054841
GTGCACTTCCAGTCCTCGGGGAAGAAGCCTGACCTCAAGGCCCAGCTCAGATACACGTGACCACCCGAGCCGAAGGTCGCTGTCACAACCAGATGGTTGTTGACCCAGACCCGCTCGCCCTCCCAACCGCGGAAGTCGCGCGCAAGGTTGTCGAAGAACTCGTCCAGATTGTCCCAGACGGTCACAGTCACGGATTCGAGCCGTGCGCGGACACCGTCGGCAACAGCCTCCACGGCGAAGGAGGCCTCGTACTCATCAGCCCGCGACCAGTCGAACAACCGGACACAGGGCGCGAGTGCCCCCCGCCCACCGACGACAAGCTCGACCTGCCCCGGACCCACCTCGATCAGACTCACCCGCCGAAGGATACGGACACCGCCAAGTCGACGGCATCACCATTCTGGGGCGCCCGAGCCGCTGCTACTTCTCAACGAAATTCCAGGCTGCCACCACCATCTGGTGCTGCCAGCACCCAGCGACAATCGCTCTTCGTCTTCACGCCAGTCGGCATAGTCGCGGTCTCGGCATAGATCGACCACGAGCACGCTAGGCCGCAGGTAGGTGCCAAGCTTGTTGACGAGCCGTCCGGCGGCCTCGGCGGCTTTGAGGTTGCGGACCATGTCGTCGAGGCTGGTGAAGTAGATCGAGTAGCCGGCCCGGCAGGCCGCGACCGCGAGCGAGACAGCGATATGCGTCTTGCCGACCCCGCCTGTTATCGCCGGTTCGTTCGCGATCTGAGCGTGTCGTTGCAGCTCAGGACGGTTCTTCGATCGATTGGACGTGGTCAGCAGGGGCCGATGGTTCGGGCCTGAACAGGAGCGTCTCCGCCGCGGCGGTGGAGTTCGCGCCGGAGGTCGAGGTTCTCACCGTGGGCTTGCTCGAGCGCGTCTCGCAGGGCCTGTACTTCCTCTCGGTGCTGCTTCTTCAGGCGGGTGATCTGGCCGGTCAGGGCGAAGACGAGGGTGCTCTGCTCGTCCGCCGGAGGCGTCGGTGCGGGAACCGGCCGGGCTTGGGCCCGGAGCCGCTCGATGCGTCCCCGCAGGTCGTGGTGGTTATAGAGAAACGCATGGGAGACGTTGGCTTCGCGCTGGACGGCTTGGAAGGTGATCGGCTCACCGCGCTTGACCAGGGTGCGGATCGCCTTCTCCGCGGCCTCCTTCTTGGCCTGGGACTTCGCTTTCGCAGCGGTGGCGAGTGTCTGGGTGCGCTTGGCGCGAGCGTCATCGTTCATGGCCGGGTCCTTCGGTGACGGTCGAGGTCGAGAGTGAGTGGGACGGGGCCGGTGGGGGCAGCGCCGCAGCCGGCGCCCTGGACGGCGCATCCAGGCTTGGAGTGGAGGGTGTCCAGCAGTTTGGTGAGGGCCGCGTGCTCGGCCCTCCGTTGCAGCAGCCAGACGTTGTCCTCGGGCATCGGACGTCCGTGCCGTGCCTGGAATGCGGTGGTGCTGCGGTTGATCAGGGCCTCCGTCTCGGTCAGCTGCCGTTCCAGCGCGTTCTGGTGGGAGGCGTCGGTGACGAAGACCGAGCAGGTCAGGCAGACGTTTCCCTTGTCGCAGGTCTGCAGCGGCGGCAGCAGGCACCAGCCGTGGGGCAGGAATCGGTCGGCCCGGTTGAACAGGTGGAGGCTGTCGTGGTCGTCGTGGGAGAAGGTGACGTGGGTGCCGTCTGCCCTCAGTTTCGCGGTGGCCAGGAATGCCTGCTCGGCGTGTTCTTGGCGGGCGGCGACGTAGTGCATCGCCATCGATGGGGTGGCATGTCCGGCATAGCGCATCAACACGTGGACGGGCAAGCCGAGTTCAGCAAGCCGGGTCATCTTGGTGTGACGGAAGCGGTGGGTGTGGCTCAGCCCGACGGGCTTGCCCTTGCTGTCGGTGATCTTCACGATCTTGCTGAACTCGCGGAGCATCCAGTTGTAGGTCCCGGACGGGTAGGGCTTGTCACCCTGGCGGTTGCCGGTCCGCTGCAGGAAGAGGTGACGAGGGACGATGCCGGGGAAGCGGTCGCGGATCCAGTGCTGCTGTTCCTCGATGACCGCGACGACCTCGCGGTCGACGAGGATGTTGTCCGGCGCGATGTCAATCTTGCTCTGGGCGTAGTGGAAGCGGGCGATCTCCTCGCCCTCGGCAGCGTCGACCGCGTGGTCGGGGACCGAGGAGAGGCAGTCGAACAGGCAGGTGCGGATCTCGCTGGCCCGCCTCCCGGTCAGGACCTGGAGCAGGATCATGCGCATGGCCTGCGGGTCGTCAAAGCCGCGGGCGGTGATCTGCTGTCCGTCGCCGCGGGAGATGAGCATGTGCTCGTCGCGGCCCAGGCCGAGCAGGGGCAGGGCGGCGGGGATCTGCGAGAGTGCATGGTCGTCGACGTAGTGCTCGTCGTTGAGATCCCGCTGGTGCGGGATGCGGGAGACCTGGCGGAACCAGCCGGCCGCATGCGCGTCCGTGACCCGGGACCACGGGTGCGGTCCGAGGACCTGGCGAGCCTCGGCGGGGTTGGCCGCGACGAACGCGAACAGCTCGGCGACGGCCCGTAGGTCGTCGTTGATCTGGCGCGGGTGGACGGGTCTGTGGGCGAACCGCTGGTCGCTTTCGCGCTGAATCCTGTTGGCAGGGTCGGAGACCCAGCGCCGGAAGGCGGCGGCAAGTTGGACTGTGTGAGCGGGATCTCCCAGGACATCCACGGGGTCAGGGAAGGTGTTCAGCCAGCGGTCGAAGCGCAAGATGTCCTGCATCCTGTCCTGGCTCACGGTTGTCCAGCGCAGGATGCCCGCTTCCATCTGGGTGCCGAGCCACCACTTGACGGCTTCCCGCAGCCACGGGTGCGCGATCTTCGAAGGTGAACAGCCGTAGTGGGCCTGGGGCTCGTGCTCCGCCAGCGGGATGCGAGGGTCGCATCGCGGATGCCACTCGTCCAGAGTCCACCACGGCCCGTCCGAACAGCGGGCGAGCAGGGCGAGGCGACTGAAGCGGAAGATCACCCGCAGCCGGGCGACGCTGCCGCGGGGAATGAGCCGACCCCAGCGAGTGGCATAGAACCACCGCTGCAAGGCAGCTGCCGTCTCCCAGTCTATGGACCGGATCGACGTCGGGAAGGGATGGTTGTCGCGGATCGCCCGGCGCAGGAGGTTCGCGAACTGGTTGGTGCCCAGCACCGACGAGCGGGTCCCGTCCATCGCCTGCCAGTGCGCCATCCAGGCCAGCTCGGCGGCGATCAGGTCGGGCAGACCGGTCAGGTCGATGCGGCGGTCGCCGTTCTCGGTGATCTTCTCCCAGTCGTCGACGCCGTCGCCGATCACCGGCCCCTTCCAGGGCTCGGGCAGCTCCCGCCAGAGCCGCCAGAACGGATCCCCGTCGCCGGCTGCATGCAGATGACGCTGTTCACCGGCCATCATCGACCTGCCAGGCAGAGATGTACGACTTCCAGTTCGCCGCGGCCCGCAGGGCCTCGTCCTCACGGACCCAGCCATATAGGTCGAGCGTGGTCTGCACGTGTGCGTGACCGACTCGGCGGGAGACCACCCACTCCGGCGTCCCGGCCAGCAACAGCGCGGTCGCGTGGCTGTGGCGGAACCAGTGCGGCGTCCAGGAGGACGGTCCGATGCGCTTCTTGCGCAGGGCGGACACCTTGTCCCGCACCGTGCCCTCGCGCAGGGCGGCCAGCAGCGGCGGCCTCTCCAGGTTCACCAGCAGCGGCGATCCGGCATCGATCTCGATGCTGAACTCGGCGGCCCGGCAGGCGAGGTGGGTGAGGTAGTCAGCGAACAGTCGCTCCAGGTCGCTGCCGACATAGACCCGTCGGGGGCGCATCATCTTCACCCTGGCCCCGTTCGTGTTGTCCTCACGCGGCACGATCTCGACATAGGGAGTGGAGCCGCGGCCCATGACGAAGTCGCAGATCCGCAGGCCGAGGGCCTCGCCCAGGCGCATGCCGGTCTCCGCGAGCAGAGCGAACAGCAGTCGGTCGCGCAGGTTCCCGTTCCAGTCGCCGACCGTGACGTCCGGCATCGCGCAGCCGTCCAGGATCGCCTGGATCTCGCTCGGCAGCAGCAGCGGCGGACGCCCACGATGCCGCTGGCGCCGGACCCTGACCAGCGAGGACGGCGCGGGAGCGGTGCGGGCGTCCAGGTGCGCGAGCAGGCCCCGGGCCGGGGCCCGGCGCGGTGTCCCGCGCATGAGCCGTCCCGCGACCGGCACCGAGAAGACCGCCTCCTGCCAGCGGTAGAAGGAGATCAGCGCGGCCGGTCTCGCCTCCAACGTCCCTGGCTCCGGGGCCTGTTCGGGCTCAACCAGGGTGTGCTCGACGGTGCGGCCGTTGCGCAGCCAGGACAGGAACCCCGCGACCGCCGGGACCCCGAGATCGCCCCACCTGCCGGTCTCGTCGCGCTGTTCGAGGAACGTCCACCACTGGGCCAGCGAGGTCGCATAGCCGCGGACCGTGTTCGGCGACCACAGCTGCCGATGGGCCTCCAGCCAGCCCTCGACCGGCGCCACGGTCCGGTACTTCTCGTCGATCACGGTCCACGTCCTCTGCCCGTTCCCGGGCCGGACCGCCAAGCTGTGCGCCACTGATGTCGTTCCGTCTCGTCGAAGAACTCCCGTTGATAGCAATGCATCAACGACGCAGAACGCTCACGGTGACGCTCGTTGCAGACAGAGAAGAGAGGGACTCAGGCCCCGTTGATAACGGGCGGACCCAGCAGGGCGGCATTCGCCTTGGCGTCGACGAAGGAGAGAGTGGCGAGGTCCTTGACCTTGCGCGGGTCGAGCTCGGGCTGGAACGAGAAGTCGTACTCCTCCAGCGTCTTGTGGTGCGGCAGCTTCGCCAGCCGCAGGCCCTGGCGGAAGCGGCGGTCGTCGCGGACGGCGAGTTCCTCGGACAGCACCAGGTCGAGGAAGTCGAGATAGCCCATCTTCGCCTCGTCCGCCCGGCGGGTGTACTCGTTGATGGTCTCCGCCAGGTGGGGCAGGCCGAGCTTGCCGGCCGTGGTGCGGATGCGGTTGCCGGTCAGCTCGCTCAAGAGGATTCCTTCGTGCTCGGGGAGGTGGTGAAGGGACGGGTGCCGGTCAGTTCGTCATAGACCGACAGCGGACGGCGGCCGACCTCGACGCGGGTGGCGGCGGCCCGGTTCAGCAGGGCCTGCAGCGGACCGGTTTCTTCACCCCAGGGCTGCGTGCGGGGCCGGGGCGGGACATCGCCGGTGGTGGTCCGGCGTCCCTTGCCGGTGGGTAGGCCGTCCCAGTGTGTTTCCTCGACGACACGCACCCCGCGGCCGACGGCCGGCGGGTGCATGGCCAGCAACGTCTCGCCACCCGCGTCGGAGACGGTGGAGTGCAGTATGACCTGCGACTTTGTGGCCCGGATCTCCACCAGCTGGCGGGGGCGGACACGGCGGGCGGGCACTGAGTAGAGGTTGCCGCCGAAGGCGACCAGGCAGTCCTTGCCGACCGGCCGCAGATGCCGTTCGGCCACCAGATACGGAGTGGGCGGTAGCGGCTTGAGAGCCGCGTGGTCGCGGGCGGCCCGCTCGCCGATGACTTCCCGGTGCGTCTTGTGGATCTGGGCCCGTCGCTGCGGCACCCAGGCCGTGAAGGCGGCGTCCATCTCCTCGACAGAGGAGAAGGCCCGTCCGGACAGGACGTGATCGCGGACGATGAGGATCTGCCGTTCGACGCGGCCTTTGGCCCGAACCGTCAAATGCTTCTGATCCGCATGGTGCGGAGCGAGTTGTGACGGTCACGCACCCGTTCCATCCATGGCATTGGGCGGTCGTACGAGTTCGTCGTGCGGCGCAAGAACTGGGGCGAGGACCGCGTGTACTTCCGTGACGAGGCGGGAGAGGTGCTGTCCGCGCCGACGGCGTGGACGGATGCGGGCGGCGAGGACCCCTTCGTGGTTCTCGCGGCGGGCCGCAGCCCGTTCCGCGTCGAGGATCTGCTCGCCCTGGCCGACTTGATCGACCACCTCGACCGCCGCGGTGAGAGTGCCCAGAAGATGACGCCGTGAACGCCTTGGGATTCACGCCGTAGTGGTGGGGGCGTGTCCGGCGCACGGTGCTCGAGACAGCGCACGCCATGCCAACTGGCCTGCACAGATATGTGATCCGATGCCTCTGCGCGCTCTTGGCTGTGATGGGCCGCGACGCAATTCTTGAGGCAGCACGTGAGCGAGGGAGGCGGCATGGCCGGTAACGCGACGAACGACCCGAAAGAGGCCGCGCTGCGGGCGACGCGGACGCTGAACCCGCGGCCGGAGGCCGTGGTCGACGCGGTGTTCACCACCTCCCCGTTCTGCGATCCGCGGGACTTGGTGCAGGTGAAGTACGAGATGGTGCGCCGGGTGCGGGTGGACAACGTGCCCGCGGCCCGGGCGGTGCGGGAGTTCGGGTTCTCCCGGCAGGTCTACTACGATGCTGCGGCCGCACTCGACGCGGGCGGTCCGGCCGCCCTGGTGCCGGGCAAACCGGGTCCGAAGGGACCGCGAAAACTCACCGACGAGGTCATGGAGTACATCGAGAGGCGGCTGGCCCCGAGCCGTCCCTGCGCTCGGGGGACCTGGCCGACGCCGTCGCCGACGAGTACGGCCTGAGCGTCCATCCGCGTTCCATCGAGCGGGCCCTGGCCCGACGAGCGGCCTCACGCACCCAGGAGTCACCCAAAAGCCGCAGCTGACAGCCCTGCGACTACGGGACCCGTGGACCCCGCAGCGGCCACAGCCCGCTATGAGGAACTGCGGACCGCGGCGGCCGAGGGCACGGGCGGCGGCTGGCGGCTGGGCTGGGGTGTGCTCGCCGCCAAGGGCATGGCCGCCTGGGCGGCGGCCTGGCGGTCCCTGCCCGAGCCTGTGGTCCGGCCCCGCCACGAGAGGCAGGTGCCACCAGACCTGGCCCGCGACGGCGACGAACTCGTACGGGTTCTGGCCGCGATGGCCCTGGCCCACCTTCATCCGCCCGAAGAACGGACGGAGCGAACAGCCATAGAACGAGGGGGAGTTGACGACATCCATGGACGCGACGGCCGCGGCGGGCAAGGTGACCCGCGAACATCTGCAGCGTGACGCCTACCTCTATATCCGGCAGTCCACCCTCAAGCAGGTGATCAACATGAAGTTTCCCCGTGATCTTGGACACGTCGTCGTTACGCCGCGAGGGCCTGATCCTGTTGGTAGCGCAGGCGTGTCTCGTGGGGCGTGAGGTAGCCCCAGTGGATGTGCTTGCGGAGGCGGCGTCTGTTGTAGAAGCTCTCGATGAAGTCGAAGATGTCGGCGCGGGCTGTCGCGCGGTCGGGCCAGAAGCGAGTGCCGATCTCCTCTTTGAGTACGGCCCAGAAACTTTCCGCGGCGGCGTTGTCGAAGCAGCTCCCGGTCCGGCCCATGCTCTGCCTGTGCCCCAACATGCCGATTCTGTGGCGCAGTTGGCGGGAGGTGTATTCCGATCCGCGGTCGCTGTGGATCACGCAGCCGGGCTCCAGGCGGCCCAGCGCGGCGGCCATGTCGAGTGCGTCGACGTCGAGTTCGGCGCGGTGATGGCCATCGAGTACCCGATCACCTCGCGCGTGGCCAGGTCCAGCCACGAGGCAAGGTAGAGCCAGCCCCCGGCGGTGGGGATGTAGGTGATGTCTCCGACGATCTTCATGCCGGGGCGGGTGGCGGTGAAGTCCCGGCCGATCAGGTCCGGCGACGGGGCGGCCTTGGTGTCGGCCTTCGTCAGGCTGCGACGTCCGGTGCGCCGGCTGTTCCCGGCGATGCCGTGCTCTCACATGACCCGCGCCACCCGCTTGCGGTTGACCGGCCGGTCCTGTCGGCGCAGTTCGGCGGTGACGCGCGGGACGCCGTAGTTCCGCCGGGAGGCGAGGTGGATCACCGCGATCTCGTGCGCCAGGGCCTCATCGGCCCGCCGCCGCGCTTCGCGGGCTTCCCGTCCGGCCACCCACGCGTAGTACGTGGAGCGGGCGGTCTTCGTCACCTTGCACAGCAGCGTGATCGGGTAGTTCGCCCTCTCCGCGTGGATGAACCGGCATATCTTGCTCACCGGTCGCTCTCTTTCGCGAAGAAGGCCGTCGCTTTTTTCAGGATCTCGATCGTTTTCGCCTGCTCGGCGGTCAGCCTCCGCAGCCGCTTTAGTTCCTCATCCCGGGCCGGATCCGGCGTCCTGGGCGGCGCGGGCCTTCTTCACCCAGCCCCGCAGGGACTCCGAGCTGATCCCGAGCTCCCGGGCGACCTCGGTCACCGTCCGGCCCGACGACCGCACGAGCTCGATCGCGTCCCGCTTGTACTCGTCCGAGTACCGCTTCGTGTACTTAATTCCCACCTGGCACTGCTTCCTCTGGGCTCTCACGTCCCAGTCTCCAGGTGTCCACGATCAAGGGGAAGCTTCAATCTGACCTGGGCCGAGTTCGAGGCCAACCAGACCCGGCTCGCGGAGCTCGCGGCCGCCCACGGCACCGACCGCAAAGCCTCCCCGCCCCGGGAAGGCGCCGCGCTGCTGCAGGGCGTGGTCTCCTGCGGCAAGTGCGGCCGCCGGATGACCGTGCGCTACCAGCACTACAAGGGCACCGGAAAACCGATCTATCTCTGCCAGTTCGACGGGATCCGCAACGCGGCCCCGATCTGCCAGACCATGGTCGGCGACCAGATCGACGCCGCCGTCGGCGAGCTGCTGCTGACCACCCTCACCCCGCTCACCCTGGAGGTCGCCCTGCGGGTGAGTGATGAGCTGGTGACCAGGAGACCCCCTCTGCAGCGCGGATCGGCGCGCTTGTACCGGAGATTGGGTCAGGATCGGTGGGCGCCGCGGGGTTGGATGAGCTGGTGCCAGAGCTCGGCCCACGATCGGTCAACGTTGGCGCTCTTTGCGGTGGCGTCGATGTCGTGCCCTGCCCTTATGCTCTCCTCGCCGC
>NZ_JBSGZO010000361.1:0-4479 GCF_053611045.1 Streptomyces sp. NPDC054841
TCGTGGCCCGGTCGGCCGACCGCGAGGAAGGCTCAACTCCCCAGCGGGAACAGGATGGCCCAAGAAGCCAATGCCGGAAGCCGAAAGGAATCGGGAACCCGGGGCATGATGACCGGCCTCTCCGCTGGTCGCTCCGCATAACCGTCCGGATACGGGTGCACTACCCGGACCCGAAAGGGTGCTGACGTGGGCCAGGTGAGCCTGTGCGGACTCACTGGACAAGGACGACGGAACCGAGGGACAAGTTGGACACCATGACGGACACGGCCGGAGCGGTCTCGACCGTCCCGCCCGACGTCGCGACGGTGAACGGACCCGAGGACGAAGACCTGGGCTGGGCGTCGATCGACTGGCGCCGGGCCGAGGAAGACGTACGGCGTCTGCGGCAGAGAATCTTCACGGCATCGCAGGCAGGGGACCTGAAGAAGGTCCGCAACTTGCAGAAGCTGATGCTCCGGTCCCGCTCGAACACGCTCCTGAGCGTGCGACGGGTCACGGAGATCAACGCAGGACGCGCGACGGCGGGAGTCGACGGGAAAGTGGTGCTGATGTCCCAGTCCAAGGCCGCCCTGGCCGACTGGGTCCAGCACCGCGCCCGACCGTGGATCCCCAAGCCCGTCAAGCGGGTGCTCATCCTCAAACCGGGGACCACGAAGAAGCGCGGCCTCGGGATTCCCGTCATCGTTGACCGGTGCCTGCAAGCCGTGGCACTTGGTGCACTGGAACCCGAGTGGGAAGCGCGGTTCGAGCCGAAGTCGTACGGCTTCCGGCCCGGCCGCGGCTGTCACGACGCGATCGGGGCCATCTACTCCACGCTCAACGGGAAGAACCCGCAGCGTGTGTGGGTGCTCGACGCGGACCTGACGGCGGCGTTCGACCGAATCGACCATGAACGGCTGATGGCCTCGCTCGGCACCTTCCCCGCCCGGGGACTGATCCGACAGTGGCTGAAGGCCGGGGCGGTGGATCGAGATCGCTTCGCCCCGACCGAAGCGGGAACTCCGCAAGGCGGAGTGATCAGCCCGTTGCTCTTCAACGTGGCCCTGCACGGGATGGAGGAAGCCGCAGGGGTCCGCTACTACACGACCGGCAGAGACGCCGGAAGCGCGCAGAGCGGCAGTCCCGTGCTGGTGAGATACGCAGACGATTTTGTCGCGATGTGCACCAGCCGTGAACAGGCCGAACAGGTCAAGGAACGGCTGGCCGCATGGCTGACGCCCAGGGGGCTCGCCTTCCACGAGGACAAGACACGCATCGTCCACGCGGAAAGCGGGTTCGACTTCCTGGGATTCAACGTCCGCCGCTATCACGGCAAGCTGCTGATCAAGCCGAGCACAGCGGCCCAACGACGGATCCGGGAACGGCTGAGCGCCGAGATGCTGGCCCTGCGAGGGGCCAACACGGGAGCAGTGCTCAAGAAGATCAACCCGATCGTGCGGGGTTGGTCGGCCTACTACCGGACGGTGGTGTCCAGCGAGGTCTTCACCGCGCTGGACAATCACATGTGGAAGCTCACTTACAAGTGGGCCAAACACAGCCACCCGAACAAGCCGAAGCACTGGATATCCGACAAGTACTTCGGCCGGTTCAACAAGGCCAGGAAGGACCGGTGGGTGTTCGGCGACCGCGACAGCGGCGCCTACCTGCTCAAGTTCTCCTGGACGAAGATCGTCCGGCATCAGCTGGTCAAGGGCAGGGCGTCTCCGGACGACCCGGCGCTTGAGTCGTACTGGGCCGAGCGGCGTCGCAAGGGACCACCTCCACCGGTCGACGGCATCACCGTGCGTCTGCTCCAGGCACAGCAAGGTCGCTGTTCGATCTGCGGAGGACTCCTGTTGCACGCCGACCACCCACCGCGAAGCCCCCAGGAATGGGAAGCGTGGCGGGTCGTCATCAGGAAGGCGATCTCCAAGCAGTATGTCGCGTTCCCTGGCGGTGACTCACCGGGCGATCAACGGCTCCGTCTCCTTCACACCCTCTGTCAACGGCGGATTGGAGCCGCCGGGCCGACGAATTCTGCACCTTCTCCTAGCCGCGAGCCCTTGAGGCTTGCTTGAGCCGTGTGCGGTGAACAACTGCTTGCACGGTTCTGAGGGGGCGGGGACGCAGCAATGCGTCCCCGCTACCCGACTGATCATCGGCAAGGACAGCGGGTCCGCGATCGGCACTCTGGTGGAACGCACCACGCGCTACGTGATGCTCGTCCACCTGCCCGACGGGCGCGGCACCGAGGTGGTGCGCGATGCGCTCCTGGACACCGTCAAGTCCCTGCCACCCCACCTGAAGAGGTCGCTGACCTGGGACCAAGGCAGCGAGATGGGCCGCCACCACGAGTTCGCGATGGCAGCGAACATGCCGGTCTACTTCTGCGACCCCGCCAGCCCCTGGCAGCGCGGCTCGAACGAAAACACCAACGGCCTGCTGCGGCAGTACTTCCCTAAGGGCACCGACCTCGCAGTCCACACCCGCGATCACCTTGACACCGTCGCCGCGGAACTCAACTCACGACCACGCAAAACGCTCGGCTGGGAAACCCCAGCCGAGCGCCTGCATAAACTGCTCGCGGCCTGATCGAACCAACCACGTGTTGCGACGACCACTAGAAAGCGCCCCGTGAGGGTGCGGGCCACTGCTGTACCTGCTGCCGTGGTCAGCGGATCGTCATCCAGACCTGGGCGTCGTAGCCGTTGTGCCAGCCGGTGCGGGCTCCCCTGACGTTGTTCCCCTGGGGGCAGGCCTTGTAGGCCTTGTACCACCCTCCGATCTTGACGTGGCCGTAGACGCACTTGCCGTCGGCCTTCTTGTCGTACACCCAGATCTGGACGCTGGACTGCCACGTGTTGTTGACCTTGCGCCGGCACTCCCAGTAGGCCACCGCGCCGCGGTCGGACGGCACGGTGATGCTGTCCTGCCGGCACGTGGGGGCTGCGGCAGCGGCCGAGCCGCCGCTGCCCGCCTCGGCGGCACCGGCCGCGGGGGCGAGGGCGAGCCCGCCGCCGAGGGCCACCGTCGCCGTCGCGAGGGCGAGACTCTTGCATGCGTTCATGGATGTCGCTTCCCTCCGTTGTCGGCCGGGCACTGCAGCCCGGCACGGCGACGACTGTCCTGCGCCAACTCCGGGCCGTGCCAGGGGAGCCGGCCGGTACGGGCCGCTGTGGGACGAACTCCCCGCCGACCTGCTGGGACATGGCGTCCCAGGACGCCGCCGTGGGACGAAGGGACGTGTCCGGATCGAGTGGAGGCGCGCGCCGGAGGGAACCATCCCGCGCGGGCAAAGCTCCCCTGACATGAAGGAGGGGGAATCTCACATGACCCGATGGAAGGAACTGCCCGCCGCGCTCGACGAACGTGAGCGCCAACTCGTCGTCCAGTTACGCAGGCTCAAGGACCACAGTGGCCTGAGCCTTGCCGCGCTGGCGTCCAGGACCGCGTACAGCCGCTCGTCCTGGGAGCGGTATCTCAACGGTAAGCAGCCCGTGCCGCGTCAGGCCGTCGAGGAGCTGGCGGCGGTGACCGGCACGGCGCCGACGCGGCTGCTCGTCCTGCACGAGGTGGCGGCACGCACGAAGGAGTCCGGGCAGGCGGCGCCCGTGGACGACGGGGCGGACGTGCCCCCCGAGGCCGCTGGGAGCACGCAGGGCGCACCCGTGCGGACTTCCGGAGCCCGCGGCGCTGCCACACTCACCGTTCTCGCCCTTGCTCTCGTCCTCGCGTTCGGCGCCGGGCTCGCGACCGCGCGGCTGTGGCAGAACGAGCCTGCCGCGCCGGTGACGTACAGCTGCGAGAAGGGGGAGAAGGACGCAATGCCGTACGCGGGGCACAGCGTGACCCGCGAGGCGCTGCTCGACATCGACAGCCGCGGGCCGGCCGTGGCTGAGGCCCAGTGCCTGCTCGAACGCAACGGATTCGACCCCGGTACGAAAGACGGTGTGTACGGGGAACGGACCAAGGCCGCCGTACGGAAGTTCCAGAAGAAGCGCGGGCTGGTCCAGGACGGGATCGTCGGGCCCGACACCTGGGGGGAGTTGCGCAGGTGACCGCGCGCGAGGCGGTGGAGTGCGGTGAACTCGCCGCCCACCTGAGGGAGTTGCGTCAGCGCACGGGGCTGAGTCTGGCCGCACTCGCCGCACGCACCCCGTACAGCAAGTCGTCCTGGGAGCGTTACCTCAACGGCAAGCAGCCGGTGCCGCGGCAGGCGGTGCAGGCCCTGTGCGCGCTGGCCGGAGAGCCGGTGGAACGGCTGCTCGCGCTCTGGGAGCTGGCCGACGCCACGTGGAGCGGGCGGTCGGCACCGGCAACAGCCGCAGTGGCCAAGAACGTCCCGGTACCGCCCCGCCGTACGTGGCGAACGGCGCCGCGCCTTGGGCCCGCCGTGCTCCTGGTGTGCGCTGGTGCGGTGGTGGCCGGCGCCGTGACGACGGCACTGGCCGCGCGGGGAGACGAGGGCTCGGCGCGACCCCCGGCGTCCGCGGACTCCGC
>NZ_JBSGZO010000361.1:4578-8845 GCF_053611045.1 Streptomyces sp. NPDC054841
GTGCGCTGGTGCGGTGGTGGCCGGCGCCGTGACGACGGCACTGGCCGCGCGGGGAGACGAGGGCTCGGCGCGACCCCCGGCGTCCGCGGACTCCGCGCCGTCGGCCGAGTCCTCCCCGCCGCGTCTGCCCGGCTGCTCCGGCCTAGCGTGCGAGGGGCAGGACCCGGTGCGCATGGCCTGCGGCGGCGCGGGGATGGTGATCCCGGCCGGCGCCCGCACCGCGACCGGCGGACAGCGGCTGCAGATCCGGTACGCGCAGTCCTGCGGAGCGGTGTGGGTGCGTGCGACGGGACTGCGGGCGGGAGACAGGGTCGAACTCACCGTTCCCGGCAGACCCGTTCAGCGCGTGGTCGCCGGACCCAGCGACGCCGCCGCGTACCGCTCGACGCCGATGGCCGCGGCCGAGGGCCCGGCCTCGGCCCGCGCCTGTCTGCACGCGGCCTCCGGCAGCCCGCCGGAGTGCCTCACCGGAGCCCCTCAGCAGTGATCCCGGGCCCTGGGGTCCGCCTTCCTGTCCAGGCTCAGGCGCTGGTTTGAAAGGGGGGCCCGGAGCCAATGCCAGTGGCTCCGGCGCCCCTTTGGCGTGACTGTAGCCGCATCCCCTGGGCCCAAGGCGACGATGCGGAGTTGGCCGATCGCAGGATCGCCATCGGCGCCCATCCCCGACGGCTCGACGACCTGGCCGCCGTCTTCGGCATCAGCAAGCGCACCGCGATCCGCTACGCCAACGCCGCCAGAGCCTTCCTCGAAACACCGCTTGAGCAGTAGTCCAAGTCGTCTGTCGCCCTCGCGCGGCTCTGCCGTACTCGACTGTCGCCCGCGCCGAGGCCACGGCGCCGTGGACCCGCGCTGCCGAGCACGAGCTCAAGCAGACGGCGTGACCGAAGTCCACACGCCGAACCACTGCTCGGCGCCGTACGCCTCGAACCGCTCCAGCTCGGTGAACCCGAGCTTCGCCGCGAGGCGCATCGAGCGGACGTTGGCGGTCTGGGTGTAGAGCACCACCGGCTCACCGGGAAGCGCGCCGACAAACCAGTCGAGTGCCGCTGTGCACGCCTCGGTGGCGTACCCGCGTCCCCACGCCTCCGGCAGGAACAAGTAGCCGAGCTCGGTCTCCCCGGCCTCCCGGCGGTTAGCCGGACGCTCGGGGTCTTGCGGGTCGAGCTGGATTGTGCCGATCGTCGCTCCGTCGAGCTCGACCACGAAGAAGCCAGGGCGCCGCCCGGGCACCTCGGGCACCGTGCGTTCGAGCTCGGCACGCGGTCGAGGGCCACCGAGGTAGGTGCCCACCTCTGGCGAGGCGTTCAGCTCGATGACCGCCGCGCGGTCCCGGGCCTCGGACTCGCGGAGTACGAGCCGCTCGGTCTTGATCGGGGCAGGTGGCCAGGCGAGGGCTCTGTGGTCGGTCATGCCGGCCAACCTAGCCAGCAGGCTCAGAAGCGATCAAGACTCGCCGACCGATCAACCACCGGCCCGAAGCCTGACCCTCACCAACGGAGCCGGGCTCGACAAGCCAAACGTCCCTCCTCACCGATTGGTATCCACTCCTTGCCCCACCCTGTGCTCACGCGCTCGAACCCAGCACATAGACGATCGCGGCGAAGACCGCCTCGTCATCAATGTTCGCGACCCCGCCGCCCTGCGGCCGCACGCGAGCCGACGGCAACAACGGCCTGGCGATCTCCCACAGGCCCTCCGGAACGATCCATCCCCATCGTCCACTGCCCATGCCCAGGACAACTGCCAACTAGTCATATAGGACACGGTCTTAGTGTCCACGGTCGCTCCTCACGAGCACGAACTGGCTCCTTCCTGACCATCGGTCAGGAGTCGTGTTGCCGACTCGTGATCAGTTGGGTTGAGGGTGAAGAGCGTCAGCGGATCGCTCCGCTGAGGTGGCACCGGTTTGCGTGGGCCGGTGTCTTCCCGTTTCATCGCGTCCCGCCGTCCGGCCCGAGGACCGGACGGTCTTGTGGATACTCCGCGGGCGTTTTGTGTCTCCCCTCGACCAGGGGCGACGTGGTGATCAGCAAGGGTGATGACAGCGTGCCGGGCGATGTTCCGGGCGGCGTTCAGGTCCCCGTCGATCGTCAGCGCGCAGTTGCCGCAGTGGAACGTCCTGTCCGCGAGAGTGAGGCGTGGGTTTTGCCATTCGCAGGCGGAGCAGGTCTTGCTGGAAGGCCACCAGCGGTCCAGGGCCGTGAGGGCGGAGCCGTACCAGGAAGTCTTGTAGGTGAGCTGGCGGCGTAGCTCACCTCGAGCGGTGTCAAGGGTTGCGCGGTTGAGGCCGGCCTTCTGCCGGACGAGGCGGCCCGGCGCATCGGTTGTGCCGCCGGCAGACCAGGGCATCCCGGTGAAGTTGAGGTCCTGGATGGCGACTTCCGCGAAGCCGGTGGCGAGCTGCTTGGTCATCGCGTGCAGCACGGTGCTTCGTCGCACGAAGGCTTCGTGGTGCAGCCGGGCCACCCGGCTGCGGGCCTTGTCCCGTCTCACTGCTCCCTTTTTGGTACGTGACAGGGCACGCTGGGCCTTGGCCAGACGGTCCTCGGCCTGCCGCAGGTGACGCGGGCGGCGGGCCACGAATGCTGTTGCGGCGTTGTCCGGGTCGAGGGGCTGCGAGAGAACGGCGAGATGCTCGTCGCCCAGGTTGACACCGATGCGGCCGCGCTCGCGCTGGCGCCGGGTGGGCCGCTCCGGCAGCTCGGTGGTCACCTTGCACAGCACTGACGCGTACCAGCGGTGCCCGCAGTTCGCGATGGCGTTGAGAACTGGTCTCCGCTCGCCCTTGGCGGTGCGGCCGGTCATGGGCGGCCCAGAGCGCGGTAGTGCCACCCGGCCGCCCGCCAGGCTGCCGAGTCGAGTGCGTTGCGGCCATCGACAACGTTGCGTGCCGCAACCGTCGTGCCGAGCCGTTCGGGAGAGAGGTCGACGAACTCCTGCCACTCGGTCAGCAGCAGCAGGACGTCCGCCCCGCTCGCCGCCTCGGCGGCCGAGGTGGCGTAGCTGAGGTCGGGGTACGCCTTGCGCGCTTTGTCCAACGCCGCCGGGTCGTAGACGGAAACGAGAGCGCCCTGCCGTTGAATCTCTACGGCCACGTCGAGCGCGGGCGAGTCGCGGATGTCGTCGGAGTCCGGCTTGAAGGCCGCGCCGAGGACGGCAACGTTGCGGCCCTTCAGGGAACCGCCTGCGAGCTCGCGGGCGAGGTCCACCGTGCGGGCACGGCGACGCATGTTGATCGCGTCGACCTCGCGCAGGAATGTCAGTGCCCTGCCCACTCCCAGTTCATCGGCACGGGCGATGAAGGCGCGGATGTCCTTGGGCAGGCAGCCGCCGCCGATCCCGAGCCCCGCGTTGAGGAAGCGCCCGCCGATGCGGTTGTCGAAGGACAACGCCTCGGCCAGCCGCACGACGTCCGCGCCGGCGGCCTCGCAGACCTCGGCCATCGCGTTGATGTAGGAGATTTTCGTGGCCAGGAATGCGTTCGCAGCAATCTTCACCAGCTCTGCTGTGGCGAAGTCGGTCACTACGAGGGGGATCCCACCAAGCGGTTCGTACACTTCTCGAAGCACCTCCTCGGCGTGCTCGGTGCGGACGCCGAGGACGATGCGGTCCGGACTGAGCGTGTCCTCGACGGCGAAACCCTCGCGCAGGAACTCCGGGTTCCACGCCAGGTCGACATCGTCGGCGGGGGCGAGGTCCCGCAGCCTGCCGACCAGCCGTTCCGCCGTGCCGACGGGCACGGTGGACTTGCCGACGACGAGGCATGGTCTGTCCAGATGCGGCGCCAAGGAGTCGACGGCTGAGTCGACTTGCGAGACATCGGCCGCGTATCCGCCCTTCTGCTGCGGAGTGCCGAGGCACAGAAAGTGCACGTCGCCGAATTCGGCGGCCTGCTGGTAGGACGTGGTGAAGCGGAGGTTGCCGGACACGAGTCCCCGGCGCAGCAGCTCCTCCAGCCCCTCTTCGTAGATGGGCAACTCGCCGTTGTTGAGTTGGCGAATCCTGTCCGCGTCGATATCCAGGCCGAGGACCTGGTGGCCCATCTCAGCCATGCATGCAGCGTGGGTGATGCCGAGATAGCCGCTGCCGATCACCGTCATGCGATACCGCATGGGCATGCTCCTGTTGTCCGTAAGGTCGAGTCGTGGTGGGCCGCCTCAGGGCCGGGCTCTGGCTAAGGGCTGTCCCGTAATCCCCGGCGGGCGCACGACGACAGCTACGGCACCTCGCTGCGTTGTCGGATCGCCCGAATACGCCCAGTATGAGG
>NZ_JBSGZO010000362.1:0-8841 GCF_053611045.1 Streptomyces sp. NPDC054841
CATCAGGGGCGGCCCGGCCGTCGCTGTGGTGAGGGCCCGTCTCCTGGACCAGGCCCTGGTCCGTCACTCCCGTACGCCCGCGAGCTCCACCGGCCGGACACGCAGCGAGAGTCCCGCCGGGATCACCGCGCAGACCACCGCGATCACCCCGCAGGCCGCCACCGTGGCGCCCAGCGTGCTCCACGGAACCACGATCGGCGACCACACCTGAAGCACCCCCAGAGCGCCCCACATGCCCACCAGGTTCAGTCCGGCGACGGCCGCGCCCAGCACTCCGCCGACGGCCACCACCATCGCGGCCTCCGCCGCGACGAGCCGCAGCACCTGCCCGCCCGTCGCGCCCGCCAGCCGCAGCACGGCCAGGTCACGCACCCGGTCCGACGTCGCCATCACCAGGGTGTTGGCGAGCGCGATGCCCGTGTACAGGAGCGCGATGCCGAGCACCACCAGATAGCCGACCCGGGTCTGCCGGTTCGTCTCGGGATACGCCGCCGCCACCCACTCGTCCCGCGACAGCACCTCGGCGCCGACGGGAGCCGCCGCCTCGCGCAGACCGGCCGCCACGGCCGTGCGGTCGGCGCCGTCCGTCAGCTTCACGTCGACCCGGTCGACGCTCGCCCCGGCGGCGTTGGCCGGACTGACGTACACGCCGTTGTTGCCGGTGCCGGCGTGCATCACGGCGGCGATCTTCAGCGAGGCCTTCGAGCCGTCTCCCAGCCACACGTCGACCGTGCTGCCCACCGTGTGGTTCGCCCACTCGTCGTTGACGATGATGGAGCGGTCGTCGAGATCGGTCACCTTCCCGGCCACCAGCGGCAGACCGAACGTGGCGGCGAGTCCCTCCGGGTCCGCCGCGCGGGCGTCGGACCTGATCAGCGCGACACCCTCCTCCAGGACGAACACCGCGGACTCCGCGGACGCCGAGACCTGAGCGCCGGGCACCTTGCGCATCCGCTCCACGGTGGCCTCGTCGAAGCCGCCCGGACCCGCGCCGCTGATCACGAAGTCCGCCGCCGTCTGCTCCCGCACCTCTGTCGCCTTGGCTTCGTTGAGGGTCGCCGTGGCGCCCAGCAGCGAGCCCGCGAGGGCGACCGTGACCAGCACCGGCGCCGCGATGGCCGCGGTGCGCCGCACCCCCGCCGCCGCGTTCTCCCGGACCAGCATGCCGCCCGGGCCCGGCAGTTGGGCCGGCAGCCAGGCCAGCAGCCGGGTCAGCGGACGCACCAGCACCGGCGCGAGCAGCGCGAACGCCGTGATCAGCAGCATCGGACGGCTCGTGTACGTCTTGCGGTGCAGCAGGTCACCCGGCTCCGAGAGCAGCGCGAACACGAGCGTGCCGATACCCGTGAGCAGCAGCGCCCCGCCGAACAGCCAGCGGCCCCACGTCATCGTCCTGCTGTCGACCGAGGCATCCCGCAGCGCCTCCGTGGGGCCGACCCGGCCGGCCCGCCACGACGCGGCGACGACACCCGAGAGCGCCACCAGCAGACCGGTCCAGAAGGCCAGGTGGTACGGCCAGGTGTAGTCCCCGATCGTGAACCACGACGGGGCGACCTCGTTGTCCACCATGTACTGCGCCAGCCGGGGCGCACCGTAGGCGCCGAGCACACAGCCCGCCGCCGACGCGAGCACGCCGATGAGCATCGCCTCGGCGACCACCATGCGGCGCACCTGCCCCGGAGTGGCACCCGCCGTGCGCAGCAGACCGAACTCACGGCGGCGCTGCGCCACCGCGAACGCGAAGGTCGACGCCACCACGAACACCGAGACGAAACCGGTCATCCCGGCCGCGGTACCCAGCATCGCGTTCACCGTGACGAGCGCCTGGCTGTCCCGGTCGGGGTCGGCGTCGGCGAGGCGGCGGTCGTTGCCGGTGAGCACCCGCAGCCCCGCGGCGCTCTCCCGTACGGCGTCGGCGTCGGCGTCGACCACCAGCTGATCGATGCGCGGCGAGATCTCGGCGGCCTGCCGGTCGGTGTAGAAGACGGCGTTCTCGAAGCCGAGCCCGGCGACCGTCCCGACGACCGTCACCGTGCCCCCGCCCGTACGCACCCGCTGACCCGGACCGGCCCAGTCGCCGGACACGACGACCTCGCCCGAGGCCTTCGGGGCCCGCCCCGCGGAGAGTTCGTAGGGGGCGAAAGCGGCCGTCGACCACGGATGCCCGACCAGATCGCCGGGGCCGCCCTCGGCCCGTACCGGGAACGAACGGTCCTCGACGGTACGTCCTGCGGCGGCCGCCTGCCGGGCCTGCTCCGCCGTGACGGCCTTCGGGTTCGCCAGCGGCTTGACCCGGTCGCCGATCGACGTGGGCACCCGCAGGGTGTCCGCCGGCCGCAGCACGACCGGTGCCTGCGCGAACCGCTCCGGTCCGCGCTCCGGAGCGTCCAGGCTCGACGCCAGGGCAAGACCCATCGTCGCGATCAGCCCGACGCCGAGCGCGAGCGCGACGAAACTTCCGACGAAGGTGATCCAGCGCGTACGCAGGGTACGCAGGGCGACGCTCAGCACGGCGCGCCCTCCAGCTTGGTCATGCGCGCGGCGACGGACTCGGCGGTCGGCGACACCAGTTCGCCGTTGACCCGGCCGTCGACCAGGAACACCACCCGGTCCGCGTAGGACGCCGCCACCGGGTCATGGGTGACCATGATGATGGTCTGTCCCTCGCGGTCGACCATGGACCGCAGCATCGTCAGCACCTCACGGCTCGTCTGCGAATCCAGCGCGCCCGTCGGCTCGTCACCGAACAGCACCTCGGGGCGGGTGATCAGCGCACGTGCCAGGGCGACGCGCTGCTGCTGTCCGCCGGACATCTCCGTCGGCCGGTGACGGGCCCGGTCACCCAGACCCACCTGACCCAGCACCTCGCGCACCCGGGCCCGGGACGGCTTGCGCCCGGCCAGCCGCAGCGGCAGCGCCACGTTCTGCTCCGCCGTCAGCGACGGCAGCAGGTTGAACGCCTGGAAGACGAAGCCGATACGGTCGCGCCTGAGCAGCGTCAGTTTGGTCTGGCTCAGTTTCGTCAGTTCGGTGTCCCCGACCGTGACCGATCCCGAAGTGGGCCGGTCCAGGCCTGCGGCGCACTGGAGGAGGGTCGACTTGCCGGAGCCGGAAGGGCCCATCACCGCTGTGAAAGTGCCCCGGGGGAAGCCGAGGGAGACGTGGTCGAGGGCGGTGACGGCGCTGTCCCCCGATCCGTAGGTCCGGCTCACGGAGCGCAACTGAATCGCGTCGTTGTTCATGCCTCACACTCAATCGTTGTCGGTCCTCCCGCACAGCCCGGCGGGACGGAGTCTTGGGGGTAGGGCCCGCCCTACCCGGGCGGTCGGTTCAGCTCGCCCTCTCCAGCTCCTCGCCGCACCCCGCCGGCAGCGTCTCCAGCGTCAGCCGCACCAGCGCATGGCAGCGGTAGCGCGGCAGGCCGGCGGTGTCGATGCCTGCCAGGTTCAGCAACGAGGCGTCCACGAGCTCCTCCAGGAACTCCTCGGCGACCGGGCCCGGGAGCCCCAGCACCGTGGCGCCCGCGGCGAGCGGGAACGCCCGGTCCCCGAGCACCGCGAGGCGCCGCATCAGCCGGTCCGTTCCCGGCCGCGCCCCGAGCAGGGCGCCGAGCACGGACCGGTGGACGTCCAGCTCCCCGAACCGCAGCTCCTGGAGCCGGGTTGCGGGGTCGGCGAGCAGCCGCGCCGTCCGGGCGGCCGACCGGTGCTTCCGTCCCGCGAGCCGGGCGCCCGCCGCACGGACCGCCAGGGGCAGCCCCGCGCAATACCGGGCGATCTGCCGGAACGCCGCCGGTTCCGCGGCTGCCCGCTCCGCCCCGGCGACGGCGATCAGCAGCGCGGCCGCCTCGTCGTCGCCGAGCGGCGCGAGCGCCGTGGTGTGCGAGCCGGGCACGGCCGTCAGATGTGCACGGCTGGTGACCAGTACCGCCGAACGGGCACTGCTCGGAAGCAGCGAGTCCAGCTGGAGCTCGCTCACGGCGTCGTCCAGGACGATCAGCAGCCGCTTGTCCGCGGTCCTGTTGCGGTAGAGCTGTACGAGCTCGTCGAGCCGCCCCGGGTCCGCGGCCGCGTCACCGGTCTCGGGCACCCGCGGCGGGGTCTCGCCGAGCGCGCGCAGCAACTGCACCAGCACCTGGGCCGGATCCTTCGGGGTGCCGTCGTCCCGGCACAGCCGGGCGTAGAGCTGCCCGTCGGGGAAGCAGTCCGCGACCGCGTGCGCCACATGCACGGCCAGTGCCGTCTTGCCCACCCCGACCATGCCGCTGATCAGCAGGCGGGTCGGCCGGAAGGCGGGCCCCGCGCCCTCCGCGGAGGGCGTGAGCAGCCCGCGGAGCTCGGCGAGTTCGACCTCGCGGCCCGTGAAGTCGTCGATGGTGGGCGGCAGCATCCGCGGGGGGTCCCCGGCCGCCGTCCGCCGCGGGGAAGGCCTGCCGAGCTGCGCCGGCGCATCGCCCTGCTCCGGGAGCCGGCCCAACTCGCCGGTGAGAGCGGCCTGGTAGACGGCGTTGAGCCCGGCGCCCGGGTCCACGCCCAGTTCCTCGGCCAGCACACCGCGGCCCTCGTGGTAGACGTGCAGGGCGTCGGCCTGCCGTCCGGACCGGTACAGCGCCGTCATCAGCTGGCCGCGCAGCCGTTCACGGACCGGGAACTCCCGGACGATGCCCGTCAGTTCCGGCACCAGCTGGGCATGCCGGGCGAGCGCGAGGTCGGCCTCGATGCGGTGTTCCAGCGCGGTGATCCGCGCCTCGTCCATCCGGGGCAGCTCGGCCTCCGCCAGGAACGGTGTGACATTGGCCAGCGCGGGTCCCTGCCACAGATCGAGGGCCGAACGCAGCAGTTCGGCCGCCGACCCGTACCGCCGCTCCTGCAGCGCCGCCTGGCCCCGCCGGCCCAGCTGCTCGAACTCCTCGGCGTCTATCCGCAGCCCCTCACCGACCATCTGATAGCCGGGCGACCGGCGCACCAGCTCCACGGACGGCCCCAGCAGCTTCCGCAGCCGGGAGACATAGGTGTAGATCTGGGCGTTTCTGGTGGCCGGCGGCTCCCATCCCCACAGCAGCGAGCTCAGCCGTTCGTCGCTGACCACGCGGCCGCGTGCCAGCAGCAGTGTGGCGAGCACCGTGTGGACCTTCGTACCCGACAGCGCCACCCGCCGGGTCCCCTCTCTTGCCTCGACGGGTCCGAGCAGCTGGAATTCCATCTGTCCCCCACAGACTTGCGGCGAGCGCCGCGCCATTGGAATGCCGGCGAATGTCCGGCCGCTTCATTCTTGGCCGAAAGTGGGGGACGAGACGGGTGCCGAGGGTG
Source organism: Streptomyces sp. NPDC054841 (assembly GCF_053611045.1). NCBI lineage: Bacteria > Bacillati > Actinomycetota > Actinomycetes > Kitasatosporales > Streptomycetaceae > Streptomyces > Streptomyces sp. NPDC054841. The sequence continues at coordinate 5,310 of NZ_JBSGZO010000362.1, forward strand.
TCAACAGGCTGCGATGGCAGCGAGTTGCAAGGGGCGGGCACGGGGGTTCAGAAGGGCCAGAGAGACCCCATCGGTCCTGCCACGTAGCCGATCAGCACGAAGACGGGCGCCCAGACGGCGCTGCTCAGCACCGTCCACAGCACATAAATGGACACCGGCATCCCGGACATGCCGCACAGCGTCGGGACCAGGGTCCGCAGCACCGCGGTGAACCGCCCGACGACCACCGCCCGGCCACCGCGCTTCTCGATGAGCGCCAGGGCCCGCTCGGTGTGCCGCGGCCGCAGCAGTCGCGCCAGCAGCTGGCCGGCGGGACGGTTCCGGCAGCGCCGTCCGATCCCGTACCCGGCGAGATTCCCGAGGACGGCCCCGGCCAGCGCGCACAACAGCGTCGCGGACACCGGCACATGCCCGTGGTACGCCAGCATCCCGCCCATGACCACCGCGGTCTGACCCGGCATCAGCGCACCGATCACCGGCAGGGCGGCCTCCAGGGCGGGCAGCAGCAGAACCACGGCCAGCACGCCCCCACTGCCGAAGAGCAGGGCGTGGTCGCTCAGCCAAGCCATCATGGTTCGGGTGCCCTTTCGCCGGTCTCCTCAGGCGTGCGTCCGGGTATCAACGAAACCCCGCGACAAGGGCTCCGCGCACGACGCCTGGGGCGACTTCCCGGGTAGGGCAGGCCCTACCCCGTACCGTCGGTCTGGACGGATGGCCCCGGTGCCCGACCGCCTTCTACGGTGAGCCCATGCGCTCTCGTAATGTGTGGCAGGCACTCGCCGAGCCGGCGTACCTCCGCTCGGCCTGGCCCTGGCGGTCCGCCGCGTATCTCCTCACCGGCGCCCTGGCCGGAGCGGCCGCGCTCGTGTCGATCGTGGTGCTGGCCACCGTTGTCGGAGCGCTGGCCATCGTGCTGGTGGGGCTTCCGCTGCTGCTCCTGCTCGGACTGTTCGGGCTGCCCGTGGCCCGGGTGGAACGCCGACGGCTGGGGCTCGTCGACGAGTTCCCGGCCCGCGACCCGCACCACGAACCCGCCGAGACCGGGCTGTGGCCCTGGATCAGGACCCGCTACCGGGAACAGGCCACCTGGCGCGAACTGGGGTACGCGGTGCTCCTCGCCGGTCTTCTGTGGCCGCTGGACACCCTCGCGGTCGGCCTCGGCCTCTCCGTACCGCTGGGCCTGGTCGCCACACCCGTCCTGATGGCCACCGTGGGGGAGGGCAGGGAAGCCTCCGTACTCAAGGAATGGACGATCACCTCCTGGCCGACGGCCTTCGGAATCGCCGTACTCGGACTGCTCCTGCTGGCGGTGGCGCTCTATCTGATCGGGCTGTTCGCCGGAGCGCGTGCCGAGCTGACCCGGCTGCTGATCGCGCCCAGGGACGAGGACCTGGGCGCCCGGGTCACCGAACTCAGCCGCTCCCGTGTCCGGTTGGTCGACGCCTTCGAGGCCGAGCGCCGCCGTATCGAACGCGACCTCCACGACGGAGCCCAACAACGCCTGGTCGCCCTCACCATGACGCTTGGCCTGGCCCGGCTCGACGCCCCGCCGGGGCCGTTGGCCGACCAGCTGACCAAGGCCCACGAGGAGGCCGGGAAGGCGCTCGCCGAACTGCGCGAGCTGATCCACGGCATCCACCCCAAGGTCCTCGCGGACTACGGCCTTTCGGCGGCCGTCGCCGACGCCGCCGACCGGTCGGTGGTCCCGGTGGACGTCGACCTGGAGCTCGCGGGCAGGCTGCCGCAGGCCGTGGAGGCCGCCGTCTACTTCGTGGTCTGCGAGGCGCTCGCCAATGTCGCCAAGCACAGCGGGGCGAGCCGCGCCGAGGTGACGGGCGGTCACAACAAGGGCAGGCTCTCGCTGGAGATCCGGGACAACGGCCGCGGCGGCGCGGACACGGCGAACGGAGGCACCGGGCTGACCGGTCTCGCGGACCGGGTGTCCGTGCTGGATGGCAGACTTGCCCTGTCCAGCCCGCCCGGCGGACCGACCCTGTTGCGTGTGGAGATTCCTTGCGAGTGGACCGAACCCTCCGCGTAGTGCTGGCCGAGGACAGCGTGCTGCTCCGGGAGGGCCTGACCGGCCTGCTCATCCGCTGCGGCCACGAGGTGGTCGCGGCCGTGGGTGATGCGCAGGCCCTTCTGACGGCGGTGGCCGACCACGACCCGGACATCGTCGTGACGGACGTCCGGATGCCCCCCGGTTTCCAGGACGAAGGCCTCCATGCGGCGGTGCGGCTCCGCGAACAGCGCCCCGGGCTCCCGGTCCTCGTCCTGAGCCAGTACGTGCAGCGTACGTACGCCTCCGACCTCCTCGACTCCGGGGACGGCTCGGGTGTCGGCTACCTCCTCAAGGACCGTGTGGGCCAGATCGAGGAGTTCATCGACGCCCTCCAGGAGGTCGCCGCGGGCGGGACGGTCGTCGACCCCGAAGTGGTCCGCCAACTGCTGCGCCGCCGCCGGGACCCCCTCGAACGCCTCACGGCGCGCGAGCGCGAGGTGCTGGCCCTGGTCGCCCAGGGCAGGTCGAACAGCGCGATCGCCAAGGAGTTGGTGGTCTCGGAGGCGGCGGTCGGCAAGCACATCGGCAACATCCTGTCGAAGCTGGACCTCCCTCCGGCGGACGAGACGCACCGCAGGGTGCTGGCGGTGCTGGCGTTCCTGCGCGCGTGACGCGGGCCGGGCGGGCCGTAGGCGCGGTACGGGGAGGCGGCCGCCGCGGCAGCCGTCCCCGGGGCGGGAGCCGCTGCTCCTGGACGCCTCCGCGCCGGGCCGTGGGCACCTGACGGGCCGCGCGCTGCACGACGACGCGTCCGGCGGTGCCGCGCGTGTGCGGGCCTGCGTGCCCGCCGACCGCCGACAGCTGACCGCCGATCGCCAACCGCCTTCCCTGCTGGACGTATAGCCCCCGTATACACGCGCGATAGCCCGGCGCCCGACGCTGCGGCGGCCCCTGCGAACACCCGCCGGGGCAGCCAGCGTCCCCTTACGGAGGAGATCCCGTATGCGCCGCCGTCTCGCCGCCCCCCTGGCCACCGCCGCCTTCGCCCTGACAGCCGCCCTGCTCCCGGCGTCCGCCGCGTCCGCCGCGCCCGCCGCGCCCGCCGACAAGCCCCAGGTCCTCAGCTCCTGGACCCAGTCGAGCGCGAGCAGCTACAACGCCTGGTGGTCCGCCCGCCAGAACCAGGGTGGCTGGAGCGCGTACGGCTTCGACTGGTCCACGGACTACTGCACCACCTCCCCCGACAACCCCTTCGGCTTCCCCTTCCAGAACGCCTGTGCCCGCCACGACTTCGGCTACCGCAACTACAAGGCCGCCGGTGCGTTCGACGCCAACAAGGCCCGCCTGGACTCGGCCTTCTACTCGGACCTGAAGCGCGTGTGCGCCCAGTACTCCGGCTTCACGAAGGCCTCCTGCGACGCCACGGCCTGGACGTACTACCAGGCCGTGGACAAGTTCGGCTACACGGCCGCGGTGGACGCGGGCGCCGCGTAGCGGAGTTCTGTGCGGGAGCAAGCCGCGACCGCGGAC
>NZ_JBSGZO010000363.1:0-8835 GCF_053611045.1 Streptomyces sp. NPDC054841
CTCGTACCTCGCGGCCTGCGCGCGCTCTCCCTTTCGACAGCCGCGCCTGCGGCTCCCCAAGGAATCCTATGGTCGACAGTAGGATTGCGTGGCGCTCCCCGTCAACGGCACACGTCGGCCACGCAACGACACCCTCCGGCCATACCGGGGCGGCATGATGGAGCGATGCCCTCAGCGAACTCCCTCCGCCGTACGCCCGTGCAGCAGCGCAGCGCCGAGCGGCTGACCCGGATCCTCGACGCCTGCGCCGAACTCCTCGACGAGACCGGCTACGAGGAGCTGTCCACGCGCGCCGTCGCGGCCCGCGCCGAGGTGCCGATCGGGTCCGTCTACCGTTTCTTCGGCAACAAGCGGGCCATGGCCGACGCCCTCGCCGCACGCAATCTCGATCACTACGCCGAGCGGATCACGGCGCGGATCGCCGAGCTGCCGGCCGGCGACTGGCGCGGCGCGGTCGACGCCGTACTCGACGAGTACCTCGCCATGAAGCGGACCGTCCCCGGCTTCGCGCTGATCGACTTCGGCTACCGGATCCCCCTCGCCGCGCCTGCCGGGGGCGTGAACCACGAGGTCGCCGACCGCCTCACCGAGCTGCTCGCCGGCCATCTGGGCCGCCGCGCCGACGACTCACTGCGGCGTACCGTCCTGATCGCGGTCGAGGCCGCCGACGCGTTGCTGCAACTCGCCTTCCGGGTGGAGCCCTCCGGTGACGCGAAGATCATCGCCGAGACCAGAGAGCTGCTGTACGCGTATCTCGCGCGAGTGCTGGACTGACCTCTCGGTCCGAGCGCCCCCCGGTTCACTCGCCGCGGTTCGCCGCAGCCCCTCGCCGTCATGCGTACCGGTCGGTATGCTCGCCGTGCCTTGCGCGTCACCGCTGCCGCCGCCCCCGGGAGGGCCCCCATGCCAGGAACCGACGCAGGAAACAGCGCCACCCGCACCGCCCTGCGCATCTGTCCCCTCTGCGAAGCCACCTGCGGGCTGACCCTCACCATCGAGGGGGACCGGGTCACCGGAGCCCGCGGGGACCGCGACGACGTCTTCAGCAAGGGTTTCATCTGCCCCAAGGGCGCCTCGTTCGGCGAGCTGGACGCCGACCCCGACCGGCTGCGGACCCCCCTCGTCCGCAAGGACGGCGAGCTGCGCGAGGCGAGCTGGCAGGAGGCCTTCGACACGATCGCGGCCCGGATGCGCCCGCTGATCGAGGAGCACGGAGCGAACGCCGTAGGAGTCGTCCTCGGCAATCCGAACGTGCACACCATGGCCGGCGGGCTCTATCCGCCGGTCCTCCTCTCCACGCTGCGCACCCGCAACATCTTCACCGCCAGCACCCTCGACCAGATGCCCAAGCACGTCTCCAGCGGACTGCTCTTCGGCAGCGCCATCGCCATCCCGGTCCCCGACCTGGACCGCACGGACCATCTGCTGCTCCTCGGCGCCAACCCGCTGGACTCCAACGGCAGTCTGTGCACCGCACCCGACTTCCCCGGCAAGCTCAAGGCGCTGCGCCGCCGCGGCGGCACCCTCACCGTCGTCGATCCGCGCCGCACCCGCACCGCCGCACTCGCCGACCGGCATGTCGCCATCCGCCCCGGTACCGACGCGCTGCTGCTCGCCGCGGTGGCCCAGGTCCTCTTCGACGAGGGCCTCACGGACCTCGGGGACCTGGCCCCGCACGTGCAGGGCGTGGACGAAGTCCGGGAGGCGGTACGGGAGTTCACCCCGGAAGCCGTCGCCGCGGCCTGTGAGATGGACGCCGGTGAGATCCGCGCGATCGCGCGCGAACTCGCGGCCGCCCCCTCCGCCGCCGTCTACGGGCGCATCGGAAGCTGCACCGTCGAACACGGCACCCTCGCCAGCTGGCTCGTCGACGTCCTCAACATCCTCACCGGAAACCTCGACCGCCCCGGCGGCGCCCTCTTCCCGCTCGCCGCCACGGAGCGCGCGCCCCGGCCGGCCGCCCCCGGCAAGGGTTTCGCCCTCGGCCGCTGGGCGAGCAGGGTCAGCGGTCACCCCGAGGCCAAGGGCGAACTCCCGATCGCCGCGCTCGCCGAGGAGATCGAGACTCCCGGCGAAGGAAAGATCCGGGCGCTGATCACGATCGCCGGCAACCCGGTGCTCTCCGCTCCCGACGGCGACCGTCTCGACCGGGCGCTCACCGGACTCGACTTCATGGTCTGCGTCGACCCGTATCTGAACGAGACCGCTCGCCACGCCGATGTCGTGCTGCCCCCGCCGCCACCGTCCCGCAGCGGCCACTTCGACTTCTCCTTCAACGCCCTCGCCGTACGCAACCAGGTCCGCTACACGCCCGCCGCCGTGCCCCTCGACGCCGGCGCCATGGACGAGTGCGAGATCCACGCCCGGCTGATCCTCGCCGTGAGCGGGATGCACGGAGCCGAGCCGTCCGCGGTCGACGACATGGTCATCGAGGGCGCGCTCGCCAAGGCCGTCGCCGACCCGCACACGCCGGTCCACGGCCAGGACCCCAAGGAGCTCGCCGCCGGACTCACCGGCCGCAGCGGCCCGGAGCGGCGCCTCGACATGATGCTGCGCCTCGGCCCCTACGACCTCACCCTCGACGATCTGCTCGCGCACCCGCACGGCATCGACCTCGGCCCGCTCCAGCCCCGGATCCCGCAGATCCTGAAGACCCGCAGCGGACGCGTAGAGCTTCTCCCCGCGCCCGTCGCCGCCGATCTGCCGCGGCTGCGGAGCGCCCTCGGCGACGCGGTCCACCAGCCCGGCCGGCTGGTCCTCGTGGGCCGCCGCCATCTGCGCTCCAACAACAGCTGGATGCACAATGTCGCCGCGCTCAACGGAGGCTCCAACCGCTGCACCCTGCAGATCCACCCCGAGGACGCGGCCAGGCTCGGACTCGACGACGGAACCACCGCCCGGATCAAGGCGGACGGAGGAGAGCTGGAGGTCCCGGTGGAGATCACCGACGCCGTACGGACCGGGGTGGTGAGCCTCCCGCACGGCTGGGGGCACGACCGTCCCGGCACCCGGATGTCGGTCGCCGCGGCCCGTCCCGGAGTCAACGTCAACCAGCTGCTGGACGGCTCGCTGCTCGACCCGCTGTCCGGCACCGCTGTGCTCAACGGCTTCGCTGTGGAGGTGTCACCACCCCAATGACCCGCCGTCCCCACCGTCCCCGTCCTGAGCTGGGCTTTTGCTCGTATTGCTCACGTGTCAACATCTTGTTAACGCCGATGAGCGGCACCTAACGTCATCCGGACCGCCCGCCTCCGCGGGAGTTCAAAGATGAACGTTAGGTGTCCCCATGCTGACAATCCTCGGCTTCGCCATGATCGCGACCTTCCTGGTCCTGATCATGATGAAGAAGATGTCGCCCATCGCGGCGCTGGTCCTCATCCCCGCACTCTTCTGTGTCCTCGTCGGACAGGGCGCGAAGCTCGGGGACTACGTGCTCGAAGGCGTCGGCAACCTCGCGCCGACCGCGGCGATGCTGATGTTCGCCATCGTCTACTTCGGCGTGATGATCGACGTCGGCCTCTTCGACCCGGTCGTCCGGGGCATCCTGCGCTTCTGCAAGGCCGACCCGTTGCGCGTCGTGGTCGGTACGGCCCTGCTCGCCGCGATCGTCTCGCTGGACGGCGACGGCTCCACCACCTTCATGATCACCGTCTCGGCGATGTACCCGCTGTACAAGCGCCTCAAGATGAGCCTGGTCGTGATGACCGGTGTCGCGGCCACCGCGAACGGCGTGATGAACACTCTGCCGTGGGGCGGCCCGACCGCCCGCGCCGCCACCGCGCTCAAGCTCGACGCCGGTGACATCTTCGTGCCGATGATCCCGGCCCTCGGAGTCGGACTGCTCTTCGTCTTCGTCCTCGCGTACGTCCTCGGCCGGCGGGAGCGCAGGCGCATCGGCTATCTGACGCTGGACGAGGCGCTGGAGCCGGAGACCGAGACGGTCCTCGTGGCGGCGGGCGGTGGTACGGACCGTGGTGCGGCAGCGGTCGCGGCCAACGGCTCCGGCGGCACGGGCGGCACGACCGAGGACGAGGGCTTCCAGGGCCTGGACCCGAAGCGCGAGACCCTGCGCCCCAAGCTCTACTGGTTCAACGCCGGCCTCACCGTCGCCCTGCTCACCGCGATGATCACGGAGCTGCTGCCGATCCCCGTGCTCTTCCTGATCGGCGCGGCCCTCGCCCTCACCGTCAACTACCCGAAGATGGCCGACCAGAAGGCCCGTATCGCCGCCCACGCGGACAACGTCCTCAACGTCGCGGGCATGGTCTTCGCCGCGGCCGTCTTCACCGGCGTCCTCACCGGCACCGGAATGGTCAAGCACATGGCCGACTGGCTCGTCGGCGCCATCCCGGAGGGCATGGGGCCGCACATGGCGCTCGTCACCGGCCTGCTGAGCCTCCCGCTCACCTACTTCATGTCGAACGACGGCTTCTACTTCGGCGTCCTCCCCGTCCTCGCCGAAGCCGGCGCCGCCCACGGCGTCGCCCCGCTGGAGATCGCCCGCGCCTCCCTCGTCGGACAGGCGCTGCACATGTCCAGCCCGCTCGTCCCCGCCGTCTACGTCCTGGTCGGCATGGCCAAGGTCGAATTCGGCGACCACACCAGATTCACCGTCAAGTGGGCCGCGCTCACCTCGCTCGTGGTGCTCGGCGCCGGAATCCTCTTCGGCATCATCTGACGTGACCGGACCGACCACCGGGTCCAGGAGCTGGCTGCTACGCCTCGTCATCGCCTTCGGCTTCGCGCAGGGGGCGGTGTCGATGGCGCGTCCGGCCGTCTCCAGGAGGTCTGTGGCGGCAGTGGCCACGGTGGCGACAGGGCGGGGCACGGAGGCCGGGACTGCTCGGTCAGCTCGCCGGGCCGGTCGCGGCGGGCGCGGTGATCGGCGGCGACATGGCCCGTACCAGCGCACTCGCCCTGCTCGTCTCGGCGGCCGTCGCAGCGGTCTCCTTCACGTCCCTGTGGCGTATCGAGCACCAGGTGCCCCGGGCCGGGGCCGCCACGACGGCGAAGGTCCCCGTCCACCGCATCCTGCGCACGCGCGGCGTACCCGCCGGGATCTTCATCAGCCTCGCGGTGCTGTCGGCGACCGACATCCTCACCGCGTACCTCCCGGTGATCGGCGAGCACCGGGGCATCGCCCCTTCCGTCGTCGGACTTCTGCTGAGCCTGCGCGCGGCGGCCACGATCGCCTGCCGGCTGGTGATGACCCCGATGATCCGGGTCATGGGCCGTACGGCCCTGCTCACCGTGACCTGTCTGCTGGCCGGCCTGCTGTGCGGGGGCATCGCGCTGCCCGTCCCCGTGTGGGCGCTCGCCGTGATGCTGGCGGTGCTCGGCTTCTGCCTCGGGGCCGGCCAGCCGCTCTCGATGACGACGGTCGTCCAGGCCGCCCCGGCGCGGGCCCGTTCCACGGCGCTGGCGCTTCGCCTCACCGGCAACCGCCTCGGCCAGGTCGCGGCACCCGCGTCGGCCGGTCTCGTCGCGGGCGTCGCGGGCACGGCGGCGCCGTTCGTGATGCTCGGGGCGCTCCTCGTGGCGGCGGCGGGTCTTGGCCTGCGGTGTGGCCGCGCTGAACACGACACGCAAGTGCTGCGTACTAGTGGCCACTTGGAGAAGCGTCTCTGCGTCAATGACAGGAGCGGCAATGACTGATGGTGACGGGCCGATCATGCGCGGACTGCCGGACGGCGGGGCGGAACTGTCCGTCGTGCTGCAACTGCGCTGGGACGATGTGGCCGCGCTCGGCCGGGAAGCGAGCCGGCTGGCGGAACAGCGAGGGGCGCCGGTGAGCCTCGACGAGGCGGCCAGCCACCGGCTCCGTACGTGGTCGGCAGTGGCGAAGAGCCCTGAGGACAGGGGCCAGGCGCAGGTTCCGCCTTCGGCGCCCGCGCCCACGACGGCGGCCATCACCGGGAATCCCGCGGCCAGGGTCACCTCCATCTCGCCGCCGCCCACGGTCCGCCCGGCCCAGCCGTCGGCACTCGGCCAGACGCCGGCCTGAGTGGATCTTCCTCGGCCGCCGGACGGCCTGCGACGGGAGCCCCGTCCGAGAGTCCGTCCGGCGGCCAAGGAATGGGGTACGGGGTACGGGGCGGAGTCCCCACGCGGCGCAGCCGCACATCGATGCCGCGGGAAGGGGCGGCGTGGGGGGAGAATCACAGGGCCTCAGCGCTCCGGCCGCCCTGGCGCCAAAAAACTAACACCGCTAGTTTGGGTGCGGACGACGGACTACCGAGCCACGCCCGAAGGAGAAGCGGATGAAGGCCCACGACGGGATGTACATCGGCGGCACGTGGCAGCCCGCCGCCGGTGCGGACACCATCGCGGTGGTGAACCCGGCGGACGAGCAGGTCATCGGGCACGTCCCGGCCGGCACGGCGCAGGACGTGGACACGGCGGTACGCGCCGCCCGCGCCGCGTTCCCCGGCTGGTCCGCCACCCCGCCCGCCGGGCGCGCCGCGAAGATCGCCGCCCTCCGCGACGTGCTGGCCGCCCGCAAGGACGAGATCGCCGAGACCGTGACCGCCGAGCTCGGCGCGCCGCCCCAGCTGGCCCAGTCCGTCCACGCGGGACTGCCGGTCCTGGTCGCCGGCTCGTACGCCGAGCTGGCCGCCACGTACGCTTTCGAGGAGAAGGTGGGGAACTCGACCGTGCTGCACGAGCCGGTGGGTGTCGTCGGCGCGATCACCCCGTGGAACTACCCGCTCCACCAGATCGTCGCCAAGGTCGCCCCCGCTCTCGCCGCCGGCTGCACGGTCGTGCTCAAGCCCGCCGAGGACACCCCGCTGACCGCGCAGCTCTTCGCCGAGGCCGTTCATGAAGCCGGTCTGCCCGCGGGAGTGTTCAACCTGGTCACCGGTCTCGGACCGGTCGCGGGACAGGCGCTCGCCGAGCACCCGGGCGTGGATCTGGTCTCCTTCACCGGCTCCACCGCCGTCGGCCGGAAGATCGGCGCGACCGCGGGCGGGGCCGTCAAGCGCGTCGCCCTGGAGCTCGGCGGCAAGTCCGCCAACGTGATCCTGCCCGGCGCCGACCTCGGCCGCGCCGTCAACGTCGGCATCGCCAACGTCATGTCCAACTCCGGCCAGACGTGCAGCGCCTGGACCCGGATGCTGGTGCACAAGGACCAGTACGACGAAGCCGTGGCGCTCGCCGCCGAAGCCGTCGCCAAGTACACGCCGGGCGACCGGGTCGGCCCGCTCGTCAACGCCAAGCAGCAGGAGCGCGTCCGCGGCTACATCGAGCGGGGCGTCGCCGAGGGCGCCCGGCTCGTGGCAGGCGGCCCCGAGGCCCCGCGCGAGCCCGGCTACTACGTCTCGCCGACCGTCTTCGCCGACGTCACCCCCGACATGACCATCGCACAGGAGGAGATCTTCGGCCCGGTCGTGTCGATCCTGAAGTACGAGGACGAGGACGACGCTCTGAGGATCGCCAACGGTACGGTCTACGGGCTCGCGGGCGCCGTGTGGGGAGAGCAGGAGGAGGCCGTCGCCTTCGCGCGCCGCATGGACACCGGACAGGTGGACATCAACGGCGGCCGCTTCAACCCGCTGGCGCCGTTCGGCGGCTACAAGCAGTCCGGCGTCGGCCGCGAGCTCGGCACGCACGGTCTCGCCGAGTACCTCCACACCAAGTCCCTGCAGTTCTGAGAGCTCCGAGGAGAGTTGTGAGCGTGGTCCGCGCCGCAGTCCTGCCCGCCATCGGCTCGGCCCTGGAGGTCACCGGCATCCGGCTCCCCGAGCCGGGTCCCGGCCAGGTGAGGGTCCGCCTCGCCGCCGCCGGGGTCTGCCACTCCGACCTTTCCCTGTCCAACGGCACCATGCGGGTGCCCGTCCCCGCCGTCCTCGGCCACGAGGGCGCGGGCACGGTCGTCTCCGTCGGCGAGGGCGTCACCCATGTCGCCCCCGGCGACGGCGTCGTCCTCAACTGGGCCCCGTCCTGCGGAAAGTGCCATCACTGCTCGATCGGCGAGGTCTGGCTCTGCGCCGACGCGCTGACGGGCGCCGCCAGTGTCTACGCCGCCACCGAGGACGGCACCGAACTCCACCCCGGCCTCAACGTCGCCGCGTTCGCCGAGGAGACCGTCGTCGCCGCCAACTGTGTGCTGCCGGTCCCGGACGGTGTCCCGCTCACCGATGCCGCGCTCCTCGGCTGCGCGGTCCTCACCGGCTACGGCGCCGTCCACCACTCCGCCCGGGTCCGCGAGGGCGAGTCGGTCGTCGTCCTCGGCGTCGGTGGAGTCGGGCTCGCGACGCTCCAGTCCGCCCGGATCGCGGGCGCTTCCACGGTCATCGCCGTCGATGTGTCGCCGGAGAAGGAAGCCCTCGCCCGCCGGGCCGGAGCCACCGAGTACGTCGTCGCCTCCGAGACCACCGCGAAGGAGATCCGCAAGCTGACCGGCGGTCAGGGCGCGGACGTGGCCGTCGAATGCGTGGGCCGCGCCGCCACGATCCGTACCGCCTGGGACTCGACCAGGCGCGGCGGCCGTACGACGGTCGTCGGCATCGGCGGCAAGGACCAGCAGGTCAGCTTCAACGCTCTGGAGATCTTCCACTGGGGCCGTACGCTCTCGGGCTGCGTGTACGGCAACTCCGACCCGGCACGGGACCTGCCGGTGCTCGCGGAGCACATCCGCGCGGGGCGCCTGGACCTGAGCGCCCTGGTGACGGAGCGGATCACCCTCGACGGCATCCCGGCCGCCTTCGACAACATGCTCGCGGGCAAGGGCGGACGGGCGCTGATCGTCTTCGAGTGAGCGTCCCCCCGGCCGGGCGCCCCTGGGCAGCCGGCCGGGGGATCCTCGTCAGCCGACCCGCACGGCGATCCCCGGAT